>NZ_JBSIBZ010000129.1:0-19809 GCF_058245575.1 Streptomyces sp. UF-297
CGGCCACCTGGTGCCCGGCCTGCTGGGGCTTGGCGGGGCGCGCCCCGGTGCCGCCCGGCGCCGCGCCCGCGGCCCGCCAGCCCGCGTCCGCCAGCAGCGCCTGCGCGGCCACGGTGTCCGGTGCGCCCAGGGCGCCGCTGTGGTCCTCGTACCCGTGCTGCCCGGCCATCATCAGATGGCTGCCCAGCGGCTGGGCGGGCAGGTCCAGCGGCTTGAGGACCTCGTCGGCCAGCGCCTGCCGGTCGATCGCGCGGGCCACCGCGCGGCGCACCCGCTCATCGGTGAGCGGCCCGGTGCTGCCGTTGATGGCGAGCTGGGTGAAGGCGGGCTCCAGCGCCTTGCGGACGGTGTAGCCGCGCAGCGCGGCCCGCTCGGCCGCCGCCCGGGCCTCGGCCCTGCGCTGCGCCTTGCTCTTGGCGGCGGGCTCGGCGGCGGCCTCGGGTACGGCCGCGGCCTTGCCCTCGGCGGCACCCGCGGCCTTGACCGCCCCGCCGTCCGCCCCCTTGGCGGGGCTCGGCGAGCCGGACGCCGGGGGCTGCTGCGCCGCGCCGACCTTGCGGGCGGCCTCGGGGGAGATCTCGGCCAGGTCGACCGTGCCGGCCGCCAGCGCCGCCGCCCGCTTCTCCCGCGGCAGCGCGGTCAGCACCACCTTGTCCAGCTTGGCGGGCTCGCCCCACCACTTGGGGTTGCGTACGAGCGTGACCGTACCGGCCTTGCCGTTGCGGCCCTGGAGCGTGAACGGCCCCGCGGCCAGGGCCAGTTGCTCGCGAGCGCTGTCGTTGAAGCCGTCCGGGCTGCCCATCACGCTCTTGGGGTACAGCGGCGTGAACAGCGACTCCCAGTCGCTGTAGGGACGGGCGAAGGTGACCTTGACCTCCTGCGGCGTGGCGCCCTGCTCGACCTTCTCGACCCGGTCGTACCCGGCGTTGCGCGCGGTCCAGTAGGCGTTGTCCTTGCCGCGCAGCGCCTTCCACTGGGCGGCGAAGTCCGCGGCGCCGATGGCCCGCCCGTCGCTCCACCGCGCCTTGGGGTTGAGCTTGTAGAGCACGCTCTGCTTGGGCTCGCGCTCGGTGATGTCGGCGGCGTCCAGATAGTCGGGGTTGCGCTGCGGCCTGCCCCGCCCGTCCAGGATGAACAGGGCGGGCAGCACGGCCCCGGCCACGCGGGTGGTGCTCTCGTCGGCGTCCGCCTGGAAGGCGTTGAAGGTGCCGGGGACCGAGTCGACGGCCCAGCGCAGCGTGCCGCCCTCGCGCAGCTTCTCGCGCGGCACGGCGGCGATGTCCTGGGTGCCCTGCGCGACCCGGTGCTCCTCCCCCGATCCACAGCCGGTCAGTACGGGCAGGGGGAGCAGCACTCCTGCCGCGATGAGCGCGGCGCACCGGCGCCTGCGGCAGGCCGCCGTGCTGCCTGGTCTGACGTCGTCGGTCATGGCTGGTTACCTCCGGGGCCCGCCCTCGCCGCCGTCTGTGCGCACATCCGGCCGACTTGGCGGCTCATCACATCTATGGCTCCCCCACTGAAGGCGACCGGCGGCGTCCCGTCGCGCCGACACGTCGGCCGCGGTACGAAGGCCACCCGCCCGGCCCAACGAGTCTCCGGGTGGCGCGTGACCGCGGGAATGCGCCGGTTCGCATCCGTAATCACGTCCGATCGCTTCCGATCCCTTCCCAACCGCGACTGTGACGCGCGACACTCGCAGGCGCATGCCGCTCGGGACGGGTCCGACCTGTCACGGCCACCGCTGGGCAGCAGCCGGGACGCGGCCCGAGCAGACGCGATGACGCCGACCGCACCCTCGGAGGTGAGGCAAGTCATGTCCCTGCAGGACGATTTGACGGCAGTTCAGCGCAGCCTTGACGAACTGGTCCGGTCGGTGGGACGACTGGAACGACGCGTCGGCGGCGGGCTGGAGATGCGCCGCGTGCGCAGCGACACCGACCATCTGCGCGAGAGCCTGGAACTGCTGCGGGAGGGTGCGGCGAACACCGCGGCCCCGCGCAGCGCGCAGCGCGTGCCGGACAACGAGCCCGAAATGGTGACGATCCCGGACACGCCGTACGACTCCGCCCTGTGGGCCGACGCCGAGGACGAAGGGCTCGGCGCTCGCGACCGCCGGGCCCCCTAGGGCCGCGGCCCGCACAGGCCGCCCCCGACCATCCGAAGTCCCTTGTGGACAGCCGCCTACGGAGACCGACGTTGGCCACTGGCACCGAACCCCAACCGCATACGGACGCGAGGGACGCGACGGGTGTGCACGCCCCGTCGCGCGCCGCCATTCCCGCCCGCCATCTGCGCACCGACCGATGGTGGCTGGCCCCGGCCGCGACGGCCGCGGGCCTGTTCGCCTTCGTCGTGTACTCCACCTGGCGGGCGTTCGCGAACGCGGACTACTACGACGCACCGTACGTCTCGCCGTTCTACTCCCCCTGCCTGGCGAACAACTGCCAGTCGATGCGCGGCGGCCCCAACTGGGATCTGTTCGGGCCGTGGTGGGGCCTGTCCCCCGCCCTGCTGATCCTGATCTTCCCGCTGGGCTTCCGGCTCACCTGCTACTACTACCGCAAGGCCTACTACCGGGGCTTCTGGGCCTCGCCGCCGGCCTGCGCGGTCGCCGAGCCGCACAAGAAGTACACCGGCGAGACCCGCTTCCCGCTGATCCTGCAGAACATCCACCGCTACTTCTTCTACTTCGCGGTGCTGGTGGCCCTCGTCCTCACCTACGACACGGTGCTCACCTTCCGCGACGAGCACTACGAGTGGGGCCACATGGGCCTGGGGACCGTGGTGTTCCTGGTGAACATCGTGCTGATCTGGGCGTACACCATCTCCTGTCACTCCTGCCGGCACATCGTCGGCGGCCGGCTCAAGCACTTCTCCAAGCACCCGGTGCGCTACCGCCTGTGGGGCTGGGTCGGCAAACTGAATGCGCGTCACATGCAGCTGGCCTGGTGGTCGTTGCTCACCGTCGCGCTCGCCGACTTCTACGTCTTCCTGCTGGCGATCGGGGCCTTCGACGATCCACGGTTGTTCTGAGGGCAGCGCGAAGGGCGATGACGAGGGGATGGGGCACGAGATGACACTGGCCGACCGGCAGGACTGGGACGTGGTCGTGGTGGGCGCGGGCGGCGCCGGGCTGCGCGCCGCCATCGAGGCCCGCGAGCAGGGCATGCGGACGGCGGTGATCTGCAAGTCCCTGTTCGGCAAGGCCCATACGGTCATGGCCGAGGGCGGCATCGCGGCCAGCATGGGCAATGTGAACGACGGCGACAACTGGCGGGTGCACTTCCGCGACACCCTGCGCGGCGGGAAGTTCCTCAACCACTGGCGGATGGCCGAGCTGCACGCGCGTGAAGCACCGGACCGGGTATGGGAGTTGGAGGCCTGGGGCGCGCTCTTCGACCGTACGCCCGACGGCCGGATCTCCCAGCGCAACTTCGGCGGCCACGAGTACCCGCGCCTGGCGCACGTCGGCGACCGTACGGGCCTGGAGCTGATCCGCACCCTCCAGCAGAAGATCGTCTCCCTCCAGCAGGAGGACCAGCGCGAATTCGGCTCGTACGAGGCGCGCTTGAAGGTCTTCCAGGAGTGCACGGTCACCCGCGTGCTCAAGGAGGCCGACTCCGAGGGCAATCCGGCCGCCGGGCGGGTCTCGGGCGCCTTCTGCTACGACCGCGAGTCGGGGCGCTTCTTCGTGCTCCAGGCCCCCGCGGTGGTGCTGGCCACCGGCGGCATCGGCAAGTCCTTCAAGGTGACCTCCAACTCCTGGGAGTACACCGGCGACGGGCACGCGCTCGCCCTGCTGGCCGGGGCCCCGCTGATCAACATGGAGTTCGTGCAGTTCCACCCCACCGGCATGGTCTGGCCGCCGTCGGTCAAGGGCATCCTGGTCACCGAGTCGGTGCGCGGGGACGGCGGGGTGCTGCGCAACAGCGAGGGCAAGCGCTTCATGTTCGACTACATCCCGGACGTCTTCAAGGAGAAGTACGCGCAGTCCGAGGACGAGGGCGACCGCTGGTACGAGGACCCCGACCGCAACCGCCGCCCGCCCGAGCTGCTGCCCCGCGACGAGGTGGCCCGCGCCATCAACTCCGAGGTCAAGGCGGGCCGCGGCTCCCCGCACGGCGGCGTCTTCCTGGACGTCTCCACCCGGATGCCCGCCGAGGTCATCAAGCGCCGGCTGCCCTCCATGCACCACCAGTTCAAGGAGCTGGCGGACGTGGACATCACCGCCGAGGCGATGGAGGTCGGCCCGACCTGCCACTACGTCATGGGCGGCGTGGACGTGGACCCGGACACCGCGGCGGCCACCGGGGTGCCCGGCCTCTTCGCGGCGGGCGAGGTCGCCGGCGGGATGCACGGCTCCAACCGCCTCGGCGGCAACTCCCTGTCCGACCTGCTGGTCTTCGGGCGCCGGGCGGGGCTGTACGCGGCCGAGTACGCCGCCTCGGTGGGCCGGCGCCCGGTCGTGGACCCCCGGCAGGTGGACGCCGCCGAGGCCGAGGCGCTGCGCCCCTTCAGCGCGGAGGGCGGCGCCGCGGGCGAGCGCGGCCCCGCAGAGAACCCGTACACCCTCCACCAGGCCCTCCAGCAGACGATGAACGACCTGGTCGGCATCATCCGCAAGCAGGGTGAGATGGAGGAGGCCCTGGAGAAGCTGGCGGATCTGCGGGTACGGGCCCGGCGGGCCGGGGTCGAGGGCCACCGCCAGTACAACCCGGGCTGGCACCTGTCCATCGACCTGCGCAACATGCTGCTGGTGAGCGAGTGCGTGGCGCGGGCCGCGCTGGAGCGCAAGGAGAGCCGCGGCGGCCACACCCGCGACGACTACCCCGAGATGGACCGGCGCTGGCGGCGGGTGAACCTGGTGTGCCAACTGGCCGGTGCGGGCGGTGCGTTGAACGACGATCCGGCGCTCGCGCAGATCCGCCTGGACCGCCGGGAGACCCCGCCCATCCGCCCCGACCTCCTCGAACTCTTCGAGAAGGAGGAGCTGGTGAAGTACTTGACGGACGAGGAGCTGAGCAGGTGACCACGCAGGAGGACCGGTCGGGCGCGTACAAGGCCCACTTCAGGGTGTGGCGGGGCGATGCGGACGGCGGGGCGCTGGAGGACTTCCGCGTCGAGGTGAACGACGGCGAGGTGGTCCTGGACATCATCCACCGCCTCCAGGCCACCCAGGCCCCGGACCTGGCGGTGCGCTGGAACTGCAAGGCGGGCAAGTGCGGTTCGTGCAGCGCGGAGATCAACGGCAGGCCGCGGCTGATGTGCATGACCCGTATGTCGGTCTTCGAGCGCGCCGAGACGGTCACGGTCACCCCCATGCGTACCTTCCCCGTCGTACGCGACCTGGTGACCGACGTCTCCTTCAACTACACCAAGGCCCGCGAGATCCCCTCCTTCGTGCCGCCCGCCGACCTCAAGCCCGGCGAATACCGCATGCAGCAGCAGGACATCGGCCGCTCCCAGGAATTCCGCAAGTGCATCGAGTGCTTCCTGTGCCAGGACACCTGCCATGTGGTCCGCGACCACGAGGAGAACAAGTCCGCCTTCGCCGGCCCCCGCTTCCTGATGCGCATCGCGGAGCTGGACATGCACCCCCTGGACGCCGCCGCCGACTGCGGCATCGACCGCAAGCGGGGCGCCCAGGACGAGCACGGCCTGGGCTACTGCAACATCACCAAGTGCTGCACCGAGGTGTGCCCCGAGCACATCAAGATCACCGATAACGCCCTGATTCCCTTGAAGGAGAGGGCGGTTGACCGCAAGTACGACCCCTTGGTCTGGCTCGGTAACAAGATCCGCCGGAAGAGCGGCCCATCCGGCGATTGAGGACGCGCGGCCGCCGGGCCGCGGTAGGGCCCGCACCCGCTAGAACAGGCTCAGCAGCGCATCCGCCGGATCCATCGGCATCCCGTCCCCGTCGGGCAGGGCGAGCTCGAACCACACCGTCTTCCCCCGCGGGGTCCGACGGCTGCCCCAGCCCGTACTGAGCAGTCCCACCAGCTGCAGCCCCCGCCCGCCCTCGTCCGTATCCCTGGCCCTGCGGCGCCGCGGCTGGGCCAGGTCCGCGTCCCACACCTCGCACACCAGCGTCCGATCCAGCAGCAGCCGCAGCCGGATCTCCCCGTGCCCGTGCCGCAGCGCGTTCGTCACCAGCTCGCTCACCAGCAGTTCCGTGGTGTCGACCAGCGCCTCCAGGCCCCAGTCGGTGAGCTGGTCGCGGGCCAGCTCGCGGGCGCGGGCCACCGAGCGGGGCTCGGGGGCGAGGTTCCAGTCGCCGACGGCGTCCTTGGGCAGCCCGTGCACCCGGGCCATCAGCAGGGCGATGTCGTCCTCGCCGTGCCGGGTGTCCAGCGCGCTCAGGACGTGGTCGCAGACGTCCTCCAGCGGGCGGTCGGAGTCCGTCAGCGCCGAGCGGAAGGCCCGCAGCCCCTCGTCCAGGGGGTGGTCGCGCGACTCCACCAGACCGTCGGTGTAAAGGGCCAGCAGCGCCCCGTCCGGCAGCTCGACCTCGATCTCCTCGAAGGGCTCGCCGCCCACCCCCAGCGGCATGCCCGGCGGCACGTCCAGCATCAGGGCGTCCTCGCCCTCCTCGACCAGGACGGGCGGCAGATGCCCGGCGTTGGCGAACGTACAGCGCCTGGTGACGGGGTCGTAGACGGCGTAGACGCAGGTGGCGAGGTAGACCTCGGACAGGTCGGCGGTACGCGGCTCCTCGGCGGCGGTGCCGGAGCGGCCGCGCGGGGCCCGGGAGTTCGTGCGCGATCCGCCGCCCGCCGCGCCCAGCCCGCGCGCGACCTCGTCCAGCGCGGAGAGCACCTCGGCGGGCTCCAGGTCCAGCAGCGCCAGGGTCCGTACGGCCGTACGGAGTTCGCCCATGGCCACCGCGGCCCGCAGCCCCCGGCCCATGACGTCGCCGACGACCAGGGCGGTGCGGTGCCCGGGCAGCTCGATGACGTCGAACCAGTCGCCGCCGACCTCGGTGGCGGTGGTGCCGGGCAGATAGCGGCAGGCGATGTCCAGGCCGGCCGCCTCGGGGTCGCCCGGCGGGAGCAGGCTGCGCTGCAGTATGAGCGCGCGTTCGTGCTCGCGGCGGTAGAGGCGGGCGTTGTCGATACAGACCGCGGCCCGCGCGGCGAGGTCCACCGCGAGGGCGGTGTCCCGCTCCCCGAAGGGCTCGCTGCCCTTCGTACGGGAGAACTGCACCAGCCCCACGACGGTGTCGCGGGCGACCATGGGCACGGCGAGGGTGGAGTGCACCACCGCGCCCAGCTCACCGCGGTCCTCGCTCTCGCGGCCGGGGATGATCTGGGCCTGGGCGGTGCGCAGGGCGCCCGCGCAGGGCGAGTTGAAGGGGAAGCGGTGCACGGCGCCGACGGCCACCGACTCGGGGTCGCCCTCGGGCACCAGGTGCGCCGAGGAGGCCAGCGGCGCGTCGGAGACGGCGCTGGCGAAGGCGACCCGGCGCAGCTCGGCGCTGCCGTCGGCCAGGCCCTGCGGCGCTTCGTCACCGGCCAGCAGGCCCTGGTAGAGGTCGACGGAGGCCAGGTCGCAGAACTGCGGCACGGCGACGTCCAGGAGGGTGCGGGCGGTGGTCTCCAGGTCGAGGGAGTTGCCGATGCGGGCGCCCGCCTCGTTGAGCAGGGCCAGGTTGCGGCGGGCGTTGGCGGCCTCGCGCTCGGCCCTGCGCCGGCCCGTGACGTCCGTGGCCAGGGCCGCGACACCGATGGGCCGGCCGCTGGCGCTGTGCAGGCGGTACAGCGAGACCGACCAGCGGCGGCGGTCGGCCGCGCCGGGCACCGGGCCGACCAGTTGCATCTCGGAGACCGGCTCCCCGCTGTCCAGTACGCGGCGCACGGCGGCGGTGAGCCGGTCCGCCTCGGCGCGGGGCAGGAAGTCGTGCGGGGTGGAGCCGCGGAATCTGCTCGCGGGCCCGCCGAAGACGGTGGCGAAGCGCTCGTTGACCCGCAGCAGCCGCAGGTCCGTGCCGAACAGGGTGAACCCCATGGGAGATTGACCGAAAACCGCCTGCGAGGCCGCGAGGTCGGTTTCGATGCGGCGCAGCGCGCGTACGTCGACCACGAGACAGACCGCGGCGCGCTCGCCGCGCTCGGTCTCGGAGGGCATCACAAAGATCTCTGCGAGCCCGTCGGCGCCCGGCCCGTCGCCGGTGCGGTAGGGGACCGTACCGGTCCACTCGCGGCCGTCCAGGATGCCGGCGACCGCGCGGTGTCCGGCGGCGCGCAGCTCGGGCGGGACGAACGCCGCCACGGGGTCCTTGCCGATGGCGTCGCGGGCCGGGATGCCCAGCATCTCGGCGGCCCGCTCGCTCCACTGCTGGATGCGGCCGTCGGGGCCCAGCGAGAAGGAGGCGACGCGGATGTGGTCGTAGATCGAGCCGGGCGGGCTGCTCTGCCATATCGGCGGGCTGCCGGGGGCGCGTGAGTCGTCGGGGCCGCGCACGCCGTACGCACCGTGGCGGCCGCCAGGACCGCCCGTCCGCGCAGGCTTCTTCCCGCCTGCTGACCCCGATGACATCTCGCTCACGAGCCCCGTCCCCTCCAGCTCATCGTGCCCGGACCGGACGAGCCGAGTATCCAGCAATACGGCTATCCGGAACACGGTCTTCACGATCACAGCACAGTCTCGATCACAGCCCGCCCACAGAATGTCGATGAATGGGCAACGATCAGGACTCCCCCTGTCTCCTAACCAGCGGCGGACAGCTCGAACCACACTGTCTTGCCACTCTTGCCGCGCCGGGTGCCCCAGCGCCGCGAACTGCACGCCACCAGTTGCAGTCCGCGCCCGCCCTCGTCGTCGGGGGCGGCGACGCGCTCCTGGGGAGGGTCGGGCAGCGGGTCGGACACCTCGACGAGGAGGCCGCCGCCGCGCAGCCGTACGATGCGCACCCCGATGGGGCCGCTGGCGTAGCGCAGGGAATTGGTGACCAGCTCGCTCACCAGGAGGACCGCGACGTCGACGGCGGGCTCCAGCCCCCAGTCCAGGAGCGTGCGGCGCACCACCGCGCGGGCGGTGCGCACGGCGTCGGGCTCGGCGGGGAAGCTCCACTCGGCGATCGGCGAGGCGGGGGCCATCCCTGACCGGCGGAGGTCGGGGGCGGGCGACTCGGGGGTCCCTGCCGCTGCGCTGTCGTTCACGCCGATCACTTCCCAGCCCGGTGCAACCCCCACCGGATTGTCCATCTTGAGGGGGGTTAATCAGCACATACCCGATATCAAGGTGCCAATATCGCCTTCAATGGCGCACCGTGGCACGAAAGGCGTACTCGATCACGGAGTACGCCCCCCTGATTGCGCCGTCGCCCGACGGACGGCGGAGGGGTACGGGCCCGCTCAGCCGCTCCTGGTACCCAGCTCCGGCGCGAGGCGGCGCATCGCGGCGGCGACCGCGGGCCGGTCCTGGTCGAGCCAGTCGACCTCGTCCTGCTGCCCGGGCGCCAGCCAGCGCAGCGCGTCATGGTCCTGGAGGGGCCGGGGGTCGCCCGAGCGCAGCCGCGCGGTGAACACCTGGAGCACCAGGCCGGGCCGCAGCGGCCACTGCCCGGGGATACGGTCCAGTACCTCCGCCTGGACGCCCAGCTCCTCGCGCAGCTCGCGCGCCAGCGCCTGCTCGGGCGTCTCACCGTCCTCGACCTTGCCGCCGGGCAGCTCCCAGCGGCCGGCCAGCTCGGGCGGGGCGCTGCGGCGGGCGGCCAGCAGCCGTCCGCCGTCGAACAGCGCCGCGCCCACCACCACGCGTTCCGTCGTCATGCGCGGCAGCCTACGTCCCCCGCCGTACCTGCCGCCCCCTGCGCCCCCTCACTGCCGCGCCCCGGCGACGAGCCGCGTCCGGGAACGCGGCCCCTGCCGCTCAGGAGACGGCCCGGCCGACCCGCTCCACCACGTACAGCTGCCTGTGTCCGCGTACGTCGAGCCGGTCCGCCACCTGCTCCGCTTCCGCGCGGGTGGCGTAGCGGCCGACGCGGTAGCGGTTGCCGTTGTCGTCCTGGCGGATGACCTGCCAGGGCAGCACGGCTCCACCGTCGGTCATTGCGCCCCTCCGTCCGCCGTGCAGCGCGCCGTCGCGCGCCCCTCCTGCGTAAAAGCCGAAACCGCAATCCGCATATGCCCGAGCCTACGCCCGACCTTTACGCACCGGATACGGCTTTGCACAAAGAGATACCGAACCGGCCACCCCCGTCGCTGTGCGCGATGGAGGTGGCCGGAGGGACCAGGAAGGTGTGGGGATCAGGCGTCGGCGCGCACCTTGTGCGAGCCGTCCTGCTCCTCGGCCTCGGCCGCCGCCTTGGCCTCCGCCTCGGCCTGCACCAGCGTCGGGTTGCGCCAGGAGCTGCGCACGCCCCAGTAGTAGAAGACCAGGCCGATCACCGCGACCACGGCGATGTCCCAGCCCGGCGCCAGGTAGCCCTTGCCGCCGAACTCCTCGCCGCCCATGAAGGACACGCACGCCATCACCAGGAGGTACGCCACCATCCAGGCGCCCGCCTTCAGGTGCGGCTTGAGCTCGGCCATCGGCTTGCGCAGCTCATACCAGGCCCACACCGGCAGACCCACGGCCATGATCAGGATGACCTTGCCGGTCAGCGGCCAGCGGCCCCAGTACAGGACCAGCGATCCGAAGACCATCGCGATCGGCGCGATCACCGGCATCGCCTTGAGCTTGACCGGGCGCTTGAGGTCGGGGGCCAGGCGGCGCAGCGACATCACGGCCACCGGGCCGGTGATGTAGGAGATCACGGTCGCCACGGACACGATCTCGGCGAGCGAGCCCCAGCCGCGGAAGACCGCGAGGAAGATGAAGGCGACGACCAGGTTGAGGACCAGGGCCGGGCGCGGCACACCGGTCTTCTTGTCGATGCGGCCGAAGATGCCGGGCAGGTGGCCGTTCTCCTGGACGCCCTGGATCATGCGCGAGGTGGTGGCCGCGTAGATCATGCCGGTGCCGGACGGCGAGACGAAGGCGTCCGCGTACAGCAGCAGCGCCAGCCAGTTCAGGCCCCAGGCGAGGGCCAGGTCGGCGAGCGGGGACTTGTAGCCCAGGCCCGCCCAGCCGCCGGCCTTGGACAGGTCGCCGCCGGGGACGGCCATCAGGAAGGCCACCTGCAGCGCGATGTAGATGACCAGCGCGATCAGGATGGAGGAGACGACGGCCTTGGGCAGCGACTTGCCGGGGTTACGGGCCTCGCCCGCCATGTTCAGCGGCGACTGGAAACCGTTGTAGGCCCACACGATGCCGGAGACGGCGACCGCGGTGAAGACCGCGCTCCAGCCGTTGGGCGTGAAGCCGCCGTGGTCCTTGATGTTGGAGGTGTCGAAGTGCGCCAGCATCAGCGCGCCGGCGGTCAGGATCGGCACCACGACCTTGAAGACCGTGATCGCGGTGTTCGTCTTCGCGAACAGGGATATCGCGAACCAGTTCAGGAAGAAGTAGAAGATCAGCAGGACGCTGGCGAGGGCGACACCGGTGCCGGTGAGCTCCTTGCCGTCGTACAGGCCCTGGGCCCAGGCGAACTTCCAGGAACTCATGTACTGGACGGAGGCCGTGGCCTCCCCGGGTATGACCGAGACGATGGCGATCCAGTTGGCCCAGGCGGCGAGGTAGCCCGCCAGCGAGCCGTGGGAGTACTGGCCGTAGCGGACCATGCCGCCGCCCTTGGGGAACATCGAGCCCAGCTCGGTGTACGTCAGGGCGATGGTCAGGGCGACGGCGGCGCCGATGACCCAGGCCAGGATGGCGGCGGGACCGGCGATGGCGGCGGCCCGTTCCGCACCGAAGAGCCAGCCGGAGCCGATGATCGACCCAAGACCCGTGGCGGTCAGGGCAATGGTCCCCAGGGACCTCTTGTAATTCGAGTGGGAGCCCTGCTCCGCGCTCTGGGTCTTAGTCGTGCTCAACGTGCTTGGTCTCCTGATCTTCCCCCGTGCCGTGCACAAACTTCGCCATCGTAAAAGCGATTGGGAAGATCGGATTCCAACGCAGGGTCAAAAGTCCCCTGAGCTGACGGTGTGTGAGGTATCCCACACCAAAAATACCCGGCCAAATACGGACAGATGGCAGTAAATGCCCGTGATCACAGGAGGGTTACGCGCCAGTACGCGCGGTTCGCACGGCCCCCTTGGGAGGCTTTCCGCGCCACCGGCAGGGGCGGCCCGGGCGCCGTACGCCGACGGTCACCTCACCGGCAGGTGATAGGCCACGCGGTGGCGGTCGGCGAGCGTGATGACATCGGCCGTCTCCACGGGGCGGCCGCCGGCGTAGTACGTCCGCGAGATCACCAGGACGGCATGCCCCGGCACCCCGCCCAGGGCCATGGCCTCCTCCGCCAGACCGGGCCGCGCGCCGACCTCCTCGACGACGTTGTCCACGATCACGTCGATGGCCGCCATCCGCTCCACCACCCCGCGCCCGGCCAGCGGGCCCTCCTCGGGCAGCATCACGGGCGTACGGCCGGTCAGCTCCAGCGGCTCCCAGGAGGTGGAGAGCATCGCCGGGTCGCCCTCGGCGCGGAAGAGATAGCGGGTGCGCATCACCCGGTCGCCGTGCTGGATGCGCAGCCGGGCGGCGATCGCCGAACTCGCCTCCACCTGCTGGCTGTTGGACTCCCAGGTGCCCTTGACCCGCTCGTCGGCCTGCTCCTGACGGAAGGGCGAACTGCACGCGCCGGTGCGGTACCCGGCACGGGCGATGCGGCGCGGCACCGGCTGCTCGCGCACATACGTCCCCGACCCCGAACGGCCCTCGACCAGGCCCTCGGCCATCAGCACCTTGCGCGCCTCCAGGGCGACGGTGTCCGAGACGCCGTACTCCTCGCGGATGCGGGCCTGGGAGGGAAGGCGGGTGTGCGGGGGGAGCACACCGTCGACGATCTTCTGGCGCAGGTCGCCGGCGACGCGGAGGTACGCGGGCTGCTCACCGAAAGGCACGTGCCCCTCCCAACAGCTTGACAGTCAGCAACAGCGTGGCAACCGTCGGTTGTTCGTCGCAACCCTGGGCCAGTTATTCACTCGATGTGATGAAGCGCAGCTCAACAGGTATACGGATCAAGGAAGTTGGCCTCCGGGGAGCAACACGGCAGGCCGCCCCGGCCGCCTCTCCACTCCCCGCACTCCCGGCCCGACCCCACGGTCCCACAGGGCCCCGCACCGGCCCGCCCGGCCGGGGTGAGCCGTACGGCACTGCGCACCCCGGATCACCCGTGCCAGGATCGGCCGCAACACCGAGAAGACCGGAAAGCCGGAAAGGAAACCCCGTGCCGGACCGAACCTCGCACCCCGCCCCGGAACTCGCCGCCCTGCCCGACGACTGGCAGCGCGCCCTGGCCGTCGTCGCCCACCCCGACGACCTCGAATACGGCGCGGCGGCCGCCATAGCCCAGTGGACGGCCGCCGGCCGCGAGATCACCTATCTCCTGGTGACCCGCGGCGAGGCGGGCATCGACGGGCTCGGCCCCAAGGAGTGCGCCACGATCCGCGAGGCCGAGCAGCGCGCCAGCGCCGCCGCGGTGGGCGTGCACACGGTGGAGTTCCTGGACCACCGCGACGGGGTGATCGAGGCCGGACTGCCGCTGCGCCGCGACCTGTCGGCCGCGATCCGCCGCCACCGCCCGGAGCTGCTGATCACCCTCAACCACCACGACACCTGGGGCGCGGAGGGCTGGTGGAACTCCCCCGACCACCGGGTGGTGGGCCGCGCCGTCCTGGACGCCGCGGGCGACGCGGGCAACCGCTGGATCTTCCCCGAGCTCCTGACCGAGCAGGGCCTGCAGCCCTGGAACGGCGTCCTGCGGGTGGCCGTGGCCGGCTCCCCGTACCCCACCCACGCCGTCGAGATCACCACCGAGGCCGCCGAGCGCGCCATCGACTCCCTCGCCGAGCACCGCGCCTACATCGAGGGCCTCGCCGCCACCACGGCCGACCCCCACACCTACGCCCGCGACATCATCGAGGGCCAACTCCACACCGGCGGCACCCTCCACCACGGCCGCCCCACCACCCTCTTCCAGGTCTACCCCCGCTGACACCCCCCAACTCCCCGCACCTCCACCCCACTTGACGCCGAGCACCAGCTCCCCGCACACAAAAAAGCCCGGCCCGCGCACCAGCGCGGACCGGGCAACACCCATCAGCGGACTCAGACGTTGAAGCGGAACTCCACCACGTCGCCGTCCTGCATCACGTAGTCCTTGCCTTCCATGCGGGCCTTGCCCGCGGAGCGGGCTTCGGTGACCGAGCCGGTCTCGACCAGGTCGTCGAAGGAGATGACCTCGGCCTTGATGAAGCCCTTCTGGAAGTCGGTGTGGATGACACCGGCGGCCTCGGGGGCGGTGGCGCCCTTCTTGATGGTCCAGGCGCGGGATTCCTTGGGGCCGGCCGTCAGGTAGGTCTGCAGGCCGAGGGTGTCGAAGCCGACGCGGGCGAGGGTGGCCAGGCCGGGCTCCTCGGCGCCGACGGACTGCAGGAGCTCCATGGCGTCCTCCTCGTCCAGCTCGGCGAGGTCGGCCTCCAGCTTGGCGTTGAGGAAGATCGCCTCGGCGGGGGCCACCAGGGCGCGCTGCTGGTTCTTGAAGTCCTCGTCGGTCAGCTCGTCCTCGTCGACGTTGAAGACGTAGAGGAAGGGCTTGGTGGTCAGGAGGTGGAGGTCGTGCAGGAGCTCCTCGTTGCCCGAGCCCTGGACGATGCCCGCGGAGAAGAGCGTGTCGCCCTTCTCCAGGATCGCCTTGGCCTCCTCGACGGCCTTGACCTTGGGGGCCACGTCCTTCTTGATCCGGGACTCCTTGACCAGGCGCGGCAGCACCTTCTCGATGGTCTGGAGGTCGGCGAGGATCAGCTCGGTGTTGATGGTCTCGATGTCGTCCTTGGGCGAGACCTTGCCGTCGACGTGGACGACGTTCTCGTCCTTGAAGGCGCGGATGACCTGGCAGATGGCGTCCGACTCACGGATGTTCGCCAGGAACTTGTTCCCCAGGCCCTCGCCCTCGGAGGCGCCGCGGACGATGCCCGCGATGTCCACGAAGTCGACGGTGGCCGGGAGGACCTTCTGCGAGCCGAAGATCTCGGCGAGCTTGGTCAGCCGGGCGTCGGGGACGCCCACGACGCCGACGTTGGGCTCGATGGTGGCGAACGGGTAGTTGGCCGCCAGCACGTCGTTCTTGGTCAGGGCATTGAACATGGTCGACTTGCCGACATTGGGCAGACCGACGATTCCGATCGTGAGCGACACGGTGGCGACTTCCCGGAGCGAGGAGGTGGGGTGGGTGGGTACGGGCCCCGGCGGGGCCGATCAACCAGTCTACGGGGCGTCGCGGATACCCCGCCCGGCCCGCCCGTTCGCCCCCGTACATCGAACTGACCGCCAAGCTCGTCCCAAACGCGTGTCCCGTGGCCGATTAATCCCACTTAGCGGCCTACCGTTGCCGAGTGGAGCAACACAGAGCGCGCACCCCCCAGCACAGCCCGCCCCGGAAAAGCCGTCCGGCGGGGGCTCAGGACGCCCGGCTCCCCCGGCCCGCCGAGGCCGTAGCGCCGCCTCCCGGCGAGACGTCGACGGTCTACCGCGTACGCCAGAAGCGGCGCGGCCCGCTGGCCCCGCTGGCCGCCGCGGTCCGGCGGCTGCCGCGCCCCCGGCTCACCGGCCTGGGCTGCGGCCTGCTCGCCACCCTGGCCCTGCTGGCCTTCGCCTGCCTGGACGCGCTGCTCTTCGGCGGCGCGCCCACCGCGTACGGCGTCTTCTTCCTGCTGGTGAGCGCGGGTGCGGCGCTGTGGGTGCGGCCGTACGACCTGATCACCGCGCCGGTCGCGCTGCCCATCGCGTACACCGTCGGCCTCTTCCCCATCAGCCCGAGCACCGGCGGCCTGGGCGGCCTGCTGATGGGTGTCTTCACGGTCCTGGCGACCCACGCGGGCTATCTGTACGCGGGAACGCTGCTGTGCGCCCTGCTGACGCTCGCCCGCAAGGCCGCCCTCACCGCGCGCCGCCGCGCCCTGCGCGAGGCCGCGAACCGCCCGGCGCGCCGGCCTGAGCGGCGTCCCGCGCCGCGCCGGCAGCCTACGAGCCCGGCCGCGCGCACTCCTCAGCGGCGTGAGCGGCCATCGCGGCCCCCACAATCCCCGCGCTGTTCTGAAGCTGCGCAGGCACGATCTCGGCCCTGACGCCCTCGATCAGCGGCAGGAACTTCTCCGCTTTACGGCTGACCCCGCCGCCGATCACGAACAGATCGGGCGAGAAGAGCATCTCCACATGGGCGAGGTACTTCTGCACCCGGTGGGCCCAGTGCTGCCAGCTGAGGTCCTCGTCCTCCTTGGCGCGGGTCGAGGCGCGCTTCTCGGCGTCGTGGCCGTGCAGCTCCAGATGGCCCAGCTCGGTGTTGGGGACCAGCTTGCCGTCGGTGAACACCGCGCTGCCAATGCCGGTGCCGAAGGTGAGCACGACGACCGTGCCCTGGCGCCCCTTGCCCGCGCCGAAGTGCATCTCCGCGATGCCGGCCGCGTCCGCGTCGTTGAGCACGGTGACGGGGCAGTCCTGGGTTTCCCCGCGCAGCCGCTCGCTCAGCAGGGCGGCGGCGTCCACCCCCACCCAGCCCTTGTCGACATTGGCCGCCGTGAGCGTCCTGCCGCCGGTGACGACTCCGGGAAAGGTCGCGCCGACCGGCCCGGACCACCCGAAGTGGTCCACGACCTCCTTGACGCAGTCCGCGACCGCGTCCGGAGTGGCCGGGTGCGGCGTCAGCACCTTGAAGCGCTCGTCCGCCAGATCGCCCCGGTCGAGATCGACCGGGGCGCCCTTGATACCTGATCCGCCGATGTCCACGCCGAAGACCTTCATGGGAAAAGGCTAGGCGTCCGGCGGCGCGTTCACCCCTCGGTTGCGGCCTTGGCCTCGGCACGCAGGTCGCGGCGCAGCTCCTTGGGCAGCGAGAAGGTGATGTGCTCCTCGGCGGCCTTGACGGTCTCCACGTCGCCGTACCCGCGCTGGGCCAGCCACTCCAGGACGCCGTCGACCAGGATTTCGGGGACGGAGGCGCCGGAGGTCACGCCCACCGTCGTCACCCCGTCCAGCCAGGCCTCGTCGAGCTCCTCGGCGTAGTCGACCAGGTAGGACGCCTTGGCACCGGCACCGAGGGCGACCTCGACCAGCCGCTTGGAGTTGGAGGAGTTGCGGGACCCGACCACGATGACCAGCTCGGCCTGGGCGCCCATCTGCTTGACCGCGATCTGCCGGTTCTGCGTCGCGTAGCAGATGTCGTCGCTCGGCGGCGACAGCAGATTCGGGTAGCGGCCCTTGAGGGCGTCGACCGTCTCCATCGTCTCGTCCACCGACAGCGTGGTCTGCGAGAGCCACACGACCTTGTCCGGGTCGCGCACCTCGACATTGGCGACGTCCTCGGGGCCGTCGACCAGCGTGATGTGCTCGGGCGCCTCACCGCTCGTACCGATGACCTCTTCGTGGCCCTCGTGGCCGATCAGGAGGATGTCGTAGTCCTCCTTGGCGTAGCGCACGGCTTCCTTGTGGACCTTGGTGACCAGCGGGCAGGTCGCGTCGATGGTCGCGAGCTTGCCCCGCTTGGCCTCCTCGTGGACGACCGGGGCGACGCCGTGCGCGGAGAAGATGACGATGTTGCCCTCGGGCACTTCCTCCGTCTCCTCGACGAAGATCGCGCCCTTCTTCTCCAGGGTCTTGACGACGTACTTGTTGTGGACGATTTCGTGGCGCACGTAGACCGGTGCGCCGTACTGCTCGAGTGCCTTCTCCACGGCGATCACGGCGCGGTCCACGCCCGCGCAGTAGCCACGAGGGGCGGCGAGCAGGACCCTGCGGGCGTCGGTAGCAGTCATGAGATCCATCGTACGGCCCGGCCCCCACCCCCCAGTAAGGCGTTCTGTCACATCGGCCCGCGCCACACCGGGCGCGTCCTGGCCATGTGCCGCGGGCCCGTACCCGAAGCTAATGGGGCAGCCGACAGGTCACGTCCCATGCAGAGGTGTACGCCATGAACCCCCCGCCCCCAGCAGGAAACGGCGCCCTCAAGCGCACCCTGACCTTCCGGGACCTGGTCGTCTACGGCCTGCTGTTCATCGCCCCGATGGCCCCGGTCGGCATCTTCGGCACGCTCCAGGCCAAGTCGCACGGCGCCATCGTCGTCGTCTACCTCGTCGCCACCGTCGCGATGGCCTTCACCGCGTACTCCTACGCGCAGATGGTGCGGGTCGCCCCGCAGGCCGGCTCGGTCTTCACCTACGCGCGGGTGGGCCTGGGCGAGGGCGCGGGCTTCATCGCCGGCTGGATGGCGATGCTCGACTACCTCCTCATCCCCGCCGTCGCCTACCTCTTCTCCGGCATCGCCATGCACGCGCTGGTCCCCTCCGTGCACCAGTGGGTCTGGACGGCGATCGCCGTAGTGGTCACCACCCTCCTCAACCTCTGGGGGGTACGGGCCGCCGCGGTCGTCGGCTTCGCCGTACTGGCCATGGAGATCGCGGTCCTGGTCGTCTTCGTCGTCTCGGCCCTGTGGGTCCTGATCGCCGACGGCGCGCAGCGCGGCTGGACGGTGCCGCTGACCGGCGAGGGCGGCTTCTCCCTGACCGCGGTCCTGGCCGCGGTCTCCGTGGCGGTCCTGTCCTACCTCGGCTTCGACGCGATCGCCTCCTTCGCCGAGGAGGCGGCGGGCGGCTCGGCGCGGGTGGCGCGCGCCGTCCTGACCTGCCTGGTGGTCGCCGGTGTCCTGTTCGCCCTCCAGACCTACCTGGCGGCGCTGCTCGCCCCCATGACCGCGGCCGAGCTCGCCGCGCACCCCGCCCAGCAGGGCGACGCCTTCTACACCACCGTCGACTCCGCCGTCGGCGGCTGGCTGCACGACCTGGTGGCGGTCAGCAAGGCGATCGGCGCGGCCTTCGCGGCGCTGGCCGGGCAGGCGGCGGCCGCGCGCCTGCTGTTCGCCATGGCCAGGGACCGCCGCCTGCCCGCGGCGATGTCGAAGGTGGACGCGGGCAGCGGGGTGCCCCGGCGGGCGCTGCTCGGTGCGGCGGTGGTGACGCTGGTCGCGGCCGTGTGGGCGGCCCGCGCCGACGACGGCCTGGACCACCTGTCCTCCATCGTCAACGTCGGCGCCCTCACGGCGTTCGGCCTGCTGCACGCGTCCGTCATCGGCTGGTTCTGGGTACGCAAGCGGGCCCAGGCCCCCAGCCTCCTCAAGCACGTGATCGTCCCGCTCCTCGGCCTGGCCGTCGTCGTCGCCGTCATCGTCGAGGCCTCGCCCACGGCCCAGACCGTCGGCGCCATCTGGCTCGCCGCCGGCCTCGCCGTCCTCCTCCTCCAACACGGCCGCCGCGGCGCCACCACCTGAACACCCAATCGCCCCGGCTCCGCCGGGCGCCTCGTCCTCGATCGCCGGACGGGCTGGCTATGCCGCACGCCCGCATCGCCACGGCTGCGCCGGTCTCGTCCTCAAACGCCGGACGGGCTGAATTCAAGCCCCGCACGGGCCTGATTTCGATGGGCGGAGGGCTCCTCGCCGTATCCGTCCACACGCCTCGTCCTCAAACGCCGGACGGGCTGAATTCAAGCCCCGCACGGGCTGGATGTGAGCGCCGGACGGGCTGGATGTGAGCGCCGCACGGGCCGAACTTGGCCGGATCCGCCGCGCAAAGCGAATGCGAGCGGCCCGGGACGAAGACCGGACGCGGGCGGCAAGTGGCCGTGGGCAGCGAGTGGCACCGCCGGGGGAGAGCCGCCATCCGGCCGGTCGGGGACGTGCCGGGGGGTGTCCCCGCAGAGATTCAGGCGCGACTC
>NZ_JBSIBZ010000012.1:0-134227 GCF_058245575.1 Streptomyces sp. UF-297
GATCAGGCCGCTACGACGGCCCGACGGAAGTGGTCTTTCACCACCTCTCGATCTACATCGCGCCTCGTGGCGCACAGCTCCGCGGCGAAGAAAGCCGACGCGGACTTCAATATCGCGTTCGCCCGCCGCAGTTCCTTCACCTCCCGCTCCAGCTCCGCGATCCGGGCGGCCTCCGTACTGGTCGTCCCGGGCACGGTGCCGTCGTCGATCTCGGCCCGCTTCACCCACCCGCGCAGGGCCTCGGGGTGCACGTCGAGCTGGTCGGCGATCCGCTTGATCGCACCAGCCCGGCCGACCGGGTCCTTGCGGGCCTCGACGGCCAGACGTATCGCGCGTTCGCGCAGTTCGTCGGGGTACTTACGGGGAGCAGCCATGATCGGCATCCTTCCGGGTCTTGATGATCTCCATCAAACCCGGGGCGATTCACATTGACTTCTGGGCCTGCTCGACCGTCGGGTGGATCTCGTGGCTTGACTGATGCGGTGCACCGGTGTGCGAGTCCTTCTCGCCTTGCGGTTCAGGTGCGGAAGCCGATGATGCCGAAGCCCGGCTGTGCGGCCGCGTGTCTCATCCAGCCGAGGCACTGCAGGATGGCCTCTGCGGTTTCGGGCTCCAGGGGCGGGGCGTGCCCCGTTGCATCGATGGCCTGCTTGGCGATCTCGAATTCCTCCAGCGCCTGTGCGCACTGCTGCGATGTCCATGCATCGGAGCCTGGTGTGTACGTCCATGGCAGGGGCTCGGACAGATTGCTTCGCGCGAAGGCTTCGACGGACACCGCCGTGATGCCCAGGGCCCTGAGCCCCTCGTCGACGGTCGAGAGCCAGGCGTCGCGGTGCGGGGAGAAGGAGGTGCTGTCGAGGGAGGAGCCGGTGAGGGCGCAGAGCCGCTTGTAGGCGTAGCCGTACTGGAAGGCATGGTCCTTGTCGTCGCTGAAGGGCCCGCCGTGTACGACGGCCTTCAGCGACTCGAACGCGGTGGGAGCGCCCCCTTCGATCTCGTCCGCGAAGTAGTCGTCGGCATGGGCCAGATCGTCCCCGAACCTCTCGCGTATGACGGTGAGCAACTCGTCGTCGTGGGAACCGACCAGGGCGCGCGTCGCCGTCACATCGAGCAGGTACACACTCAGCGAGGAACTCATGCCACAACCCTAGACACGGCCACTGACAACACCCCGCCCGACGGCGCCCTCCCCGGGTCCGCACCCGCCCCAGCCCCGGACAGCACTTCGCCCCGCCACACAGCGGCGGGGCGAAGCAACCAGACCCGGATCGGCCAACAGCATCCCTTGGGGGCGGGCCGTGCACTGGGCGACTTATGCGACTGCCGGGACCTTGGGGGTGTCCGTCGCGGCCGGGTAATCGATGTACCCCTCCGGCCCTCCCCCGTACAAGTTCTGCGTCGGCGGCCCCGCGAGCGGGGTGCCGTTGGCGAGGCGGTCGGGCAGGTCCGGGTTCGTGATGAACAGGCGGCCGAGGGCGATCACGTCCGCGTGCCCGTCCCGCACCAGCCGCGCCCCCGCGCCGGGGCTGCTCGGCGCCGGGCCGTTCGTGTTGGCGACGAGCGTTCCCGACCAGCGCGTCCGCAGGTCCGCGATGGCTCCGTACGCGCCGTTCTCCAGCACGTGCAGATAGGCCAGGCCCAGCGGGTCCAGTGCGTCGACCAGCGCGCGGTACGTGGTGCGTGCGTCGGCCTCGGCGAGTTGGTTCTCGGCGTTGTCCGGCGAGATGCGCAGCCCCACGCGGTCCGCGCCGACCTCGGTGACGACCGCCTCGACGACCTCCGTCGCGAACCGCAGACGGCCGGTGATCGAGCCGCCGTACTTGTCCGTGCGCAGGTTGGTGTTGTCGGCGATGAACTGCTGGATGAGGTAGCCGTTCGCGCCGTGGATCTCCACGCCGTCGAAGCCCGCCTCGATCGCGCGCCGGGCTGCGGACGCGAAGTCCCGTACTGTCTGGGCGATTTCACTGACCGTCAGCTCACGCGGGGTCACGTGGTCGAGCAGCCCGCCCCGGGTGAAGATCTGCTTCCCCTCGATGGCGACGGCCGACGGGGCCACCGGCAGCTCGCCGTCCGGCAGCGTCAGCGGGTGGGTCATCCGGCCCACGTGCCACAGCTGGGCGAAGACCGTGCCGCCCGCGGCGTGCACCGCGTCCGTCACCTCGCGCCAGCCACGTACCTGCGCGTCGGTCACCAGCCCCGGGATGCCGGGGCCGCCCTTGGCGAGCGCGTTGACGTACACGCCCTCCGTGATCAGCAGCCCGGCTCCGGCGCGCTGCCGGTAGTACGTCGCCGCGTGCGGGCTCGGCACCCCCGTCACGTCGTCGGCCCGGCCCCGCGTCATAGGGGCCATCGCCACCCGGTTCGCCAGCTCCAGCCGTCCCGCCCGGTAGGGCTCCAGCAACTCCCGCATTCCCGCGCCCTCTTCCGGAATTTCCGCGTCCCGCGCCTGTCCCGTCACGACCCCGGCGCTCATGCGGCGCTCCGGTCCAGCGCGATGACCTCGACCTCGATCTGCCAGTCGGGCTGGGCCAGCGAGACGACCTCGACGAGGGTGTCGGCGGGGTAGGGCTCGGCCAGGAACTCGCCGCGCAGCGTGATCACGTGCGGGAGGTTCGTCGCCATGTCCCGTACGAAGATGCCGACCTTGATCACGTCAGTGAAGGCCAGGCCGGCCGCCTCCAGCACCCGTCCGACGTTCCTGAACGCCTGCCGCCCCTGCGCCAGGAACCCGCCCTCGACGGTCGTCCCGTCCTCCTCGAAGCCCGCCTGCCCTGACACGTACACGAAGCCCCCGGCCCGGACGGCCTGCGAAATCCGGTACGGCGCGTACCAGTCCGGTGTGGTCGCGATCTTCTCCACGCGCCCCGCGGTGGCCGCGCTCTCGTTGCTGGACATGCTTCTCCCCTGTCTCGGCGGGGACCGGCACCGGCCCCCGCACCACCACGTTACGAAACGTTCCGTAACGTCACCGGAAGCTAGATCATCCCGAGTGCCTTGTCAAAACGAAACGTAACGTCACGTGAGCGGTAGGATGAGGCCCATGACCCCCGACCCGAACAGTGAACGGCGCAGCGAGCGCGCCCGCCGGGCGATCCTCGACGCGGCGTTCGACCTGGTGAGCCGCAAAGGCTTCGCGAAGGTGACCATCGAGGCCATCGCCGCCCAGGCCGGCGTGGGCAAGCCCACGATCTACCGTTGGTGGCGCTCCAAGGGCGCGGTGGTGCTGGAGGCGATGAACGAGGAGCTCGGCGACGACTTCGCCTTCCCTGACACCGGTGACATCGCCGCCGACCTCACGACCCAGATCACCGCGGTGAGCCAGCGGCTGATCACCGGCAGGATCAGCGAGGCGTTCAAGGGCGTCATGGGCGAGGCCCAGAACGACCCCGCGCTGATGAAGGCGTTCCGCGAAACGATCCTCGAGCCCAGCATCGCGGAGTGCCGGGCCCGCCTGGATTCCGCCGTCGCCGCCGGGCAGCTCCGCTCCGACGTGCCCACCGACGTGATGGTCGACCTCTTCTACGCGCCGATCCACTACCGGCACTTCCTGGGCTTCGGCGACGACGCGGTCAGGCGCAGCGCCGATCTCGTCCAGGACGTCCTGCTCGGCCTGCGGCCCCGGCCGGACGCGGGGTGAACGACCGGCGTTCGGCCGCTCGTTGAGGATGCTGTTGGCCCATCCGGTTCCGGTTGCTTCGCCCTGCCGCTATGCGGCGTGCCGAAGTGCCGTCAGGGGCTGGTGCGGGTGCGGGCCCGTGGGTCGGCCAGAAAGCCCGGCCGCAACGCCCGATCGTGACGCTGGACGCGAGTGATCAGGGACGGGGCGCGCACGTAAGCGCAGGATGACCGGGCCCGCAGGCGGCGGCGGTAGCGCGGCGCGATGCGTACCACTCCCTCACGAGCAGGACCCCTGCCCCGGGCTACCGGATCCGGTACCCGCCGCCACAACTCACCCGTTCGGTCCCGTGCCCGAGGCGAAGAGGGACGGCGCGGTATCCACTGAGCCCATGGACGACTACCCGCTTCTCAACCTGTTCTGGACCATGCTCCTCATCTTTGTGTGGGTGCTGTGGTTCTTCCTGCTCTTCCGCGTCCTGGGCGATCTGTTCCGCGACCACGAGATGGGCGGCTGGGCGAAGGCGGGCTGGATCGTACTGCTGGTTCTGCTGCCCTACCTCGGCGTCCTGATCTACATGATCGTGCGTGGCGACGCGATGAGCCGACGCGAGGCGAAACAGGCCGAGGACGCACAGACGGCCTTCAAGCAGTACGTGCGGGACGCGGCGGGGAGCGCGGACAGCAGCGTGGACCAGCTCGCTACCCTCGCGGACCTGAAGAACCGCGGCGACCTCAGCCAGGAAGAGTTCGACCGGGCCAAGGCCAAGCTCCTGGCCTGACCCCCTGCCCCCCTGACCCCCTGACCCTCAGCCGCCCCGCCATGCCTGGAGGCGGCGGGGCGGCACCTGGCTCGCACGGCCCTGCCCTCGGAATGCCGCAGGACGGCTCGCGGAAGGGCGTCCCAGCGACGGCAAGCACGACTGCGAAGGTGCTGCCTGCGCCATTCAGGCACAGGCTCGGCCAGGGGGCCGAGCCTGCTGACAAGAGGGGGAACGACGCGCGCCGATGTGCGGGAGCCGCCCCCGGGGCGGCCGGCTGGCCCCTGCGATGCTCGCCCCGGTTCTACGGTGCGTACGGCAGCGCGTCCGGCTGGAGCCACCTTCGGCAGCATTGGAATTCTCCGACCGGCTCTACAACTACGCTCCTCAGGACGGCTTTTCCGCTGTGCTCCACCTTCGGAACGTCAGCATCAGTGACGGTTTCGCCGTACGTATGGGGCGGGGCGAACACAGGAGCGAGGCTTGCCCTTTCACCGAGGGTTCGCTGTTCGTTCAGCAGGCGTTCACGAAGCTTCTCGAAGAGCCCCACTACAGGCCCCTTTCTCGACATGGGTCGCTGTCTCCGTTCAGGACGGCACGTCCGTTGTCGCCCCCACTGGCGACTCCGCGGCTTTGCGGAGTCAACTCCGCCACCGCCTCCGGGAAGTCCGGACCCTGACCTTGTGCACGGTGATACCCGGCGATGTGACATTCGATGTCTCCGAACTCCCCGGCCGTTCACCGGATTTCGGCCGCGTGTGGGCGGGGGAATGGCGGCTTACCGGATCGGTCATGAGGCCGCAAGAGGACGCAATGCAACGCGATGCTGCCCGATTGGCCGCGTGGGAGTATTGGACCGATCGGCCGGGTCGGGCTGCGTGCCCTTGAGGTGGCAATCGACTTCGGTCCGGGAAGGCTCGACGCGGATCGCCATGGTGGACACTGGGCGTACGGTGAGGCCGGCGGTGGAGCGGAAAGTTGCCGCCGCAGCCTCATCACGCGCCGCGCTTCACCCCAGTAGCATCCAGGCATGATCACGCACATTGCCTCTGCGGTGCTCTACGTCTCGAACCAAGACGAAAGCCTCGCTTTCTACCGGGACATCCTGGGATTCGAGGTCATCATGGATGCGGACATGGGCGAAGGCGGACGCTGGATCGAGGTCCGTCCCGGTCAAGCGCAGTCAGGCATTGTTCTCTCATCCGCTGCGGCGTTCGGCAGATCTCCAGGCGAGGGCGCGTATCTGACATTCGCCAGTGTTGATGTCGCCGCCACGGTGGCAGAACTGCGTGATCGGGGAGCTACCGTCTCAGATCCCGTCACAGAGCCCTGGGGCACGTACGCGACCATCGACGGCCCGGACGGTCACAAAATCCAGTTCAACGAACGGGATATCGCCAACTGACCGGCTGCGGACCTATGGGCCGCAGGGGGACTAGGTTCGACGACAGTGCCCTCGTCGAGCGCGACGAGACCACAGCAGCCTGATCACGCACCACCTGTCACCACAAGACTTTGACCATAACTCCGTTGGCCGTGGTGGCCGCCAATGAGCTGCACAGCGTCAGCAGCCGGCACGGCACCGAAACCGGAGGTGCTGCGCGGAGCGTGAGCCGCCCGCCCGCCCGCCCGCCCGCCTCGCCGGGCCCGGGCCGACATCACGTGTCGGCCCAGGCCCGGTCGACTGACGGCCGTGGGCCCCGACACCTCTCCCCGACAAGGGTCCTGGCGCTGTTGAGGTCGGGTTGCCGTATGCGACGGGCAGTGTGGCGCACGACGGCTTGGTCACGCTCTCTCTCGCATGTCGCCTGTGGGCGGAAACCGGTGGTCAGCCTGCTGCGCGGCGGCCCATCGCGGTAGTGTGGTGGCCGATTCCGTGGATGCCTCCACCAGCGTGTACGCAGGCTTTGATGTCGGTATTCGGCGGCCCATTGTCGAGGGGAGGGGCCGTAACTGTCGCCAGCGGACGTTCGCGGTCCCGTGTGGCCGGTAGCTCTCACACCGTTGGGCGGATCCGTGAATGTCTGATGCGAGGGGCAGACGGCCGTGGGTGTGCCGTGTGGTGTGCAGACAGGGAAAGGGCGGTGGTCACCGCCATGTCCGGCACCTCCCGTGAGGAACGGCTGGCGTCCGCGTTCGTTGAACTCGCGGACACCCTGGTACGAGACTTCGACGTGATCGGATTCCTGCACACGCTCACCGAGCACTGTGTGGATCTGCTGGACGTGACGGCGGCCGGAGTGCTGCTGGGCATCCCGCAGGGCCAGGTCGTGGAGGCCGCGGCCTCCGACGAGCGCACCCGGAAGCTGGAGCTGGCCGGCGTCGAGTGGGATGAGGGGCCGTGCCGGGACTGCTATCGCTCCCGGGCGCCGGTATCCGACGTACGGCTGGACACCGATGCCGCCCGCACCCGCTGGCCCCGATTTGCGCCCCGCGCCGTCCAGTTGGGCTTCATCTCGGTGGTGGCGGCCCCGCTGCGCTGGCAGAACCAGGTGATCGGCGCGCTCAATCTCTTCCGCGACCGGCCCGGTCCGCTGGACGGCGTCCAGCTGCGGCTGGCCCAGGCGCTGGCGGACACCGCCACCATCGGCATCCTCCAACAGCGGACGGTGCACGAGCAGATGACCGTGATCGGACAACTCCAGTACGCGCTGGACTCCCGGATCGTCATCGAGCAGGCCAAGGGCTTCCTCGCCAATCACCACCGCACCAGCGTCGATGCGGCGTTCACCCGCATGCGCGCCCACGCCCGCACCCACGGGGAGAAACTCACCAATGTGGCCCGACACGTGCTGGACGGCACCGCAGCGGGCACCCTGCTCGATCCCTGAATCCTGTCCGGCCACCCGGCCGGGACGGGAAGAAAGGGGCGAGTGATGCCGATGACGCATCCAGCCATGGCCTCGCTGCTGCGCGCCCTGGACGGGCACGACGGCCCCGGCCTGCCCCCGCTTCCACTGAAGGGCGTCTGTCAGGAGCTGGAGCTGGACGGTCTGGCCTTCCTCCTTACCCCTGGCGGCATGCCCGGCGAACTCGTGCAGGTCTTCGGCCAACGGACCGCTGCCCTGGAGGATCTGCAGCTGACTCAGGGCCACGGCCCCAGCCGGGATGCGGCCAAAGACGGCGTGGTCGTCCTGGTCCCTGACGTGGCGGTCCACGATCCGGCCCGCTGGCCCGGCCTGCCCGCGCCGATCCTGGAGCTGGGAGTGCACGCCGTGTTCGCCTTGCCGTTGCGCGTCGGGATCATCACGGTCGGGGTCCTCACCGGCCACCGCGCCACGTCCGGCCCGATGCAGGCCGCCCAGCTCACCACCGCCCTTGTCCTGGCCGATGTCCTCACCCAGTACGTGATCACCCGTGCCGCTCCTCCGGGCGGCCCCGGCCGGCTCCTGGACAGCACCGGCCTGCACTTCGCCGAGGTCCACCAAGCCACCGGCATGCTCGCCAACCAGCTCGGCATCGACTGCGCCCAGGCCCTGGCCCGGCTGCGCGGTCACGCTTTCCACCACGGCCAGCCCCTGCTGGACACCGCCCGTCAGGTGCTCGCCTACCGCCTCCACCTGGAAGCTGACAATACCCCCGACCCGTGAGGTCGTACCTCTGTCGGCCGGACCGGCCGCGCACTACCGTGAAGGGGCGGCCCCGGACCCGGTCGACGTACTGCCTCCCGCATGCCTGCCGGGCACCTTCCGCGGCCCGTCCCGCCGGTTGAGGCAATCGTCCGGCAGACGCGCCGTAGCGGGGAGGAGCCGCCCGCCGGGCACGGCACCCCGGCGGCCAACAGCCCCACCCGCGGCGCGGGACGCGAGCGGGGACGGTGTCCGAGGCAACAATGGGCAGGCGAACTCCTCCATCGAGTCGGCCCGTTGGGCACAACGGCCGCCGCCGGAGGAGGAACGGCCAACGCCGGCGGCGGCAGCAAGCGCGGGAACGACGCGGCTTGCCACCCGCAATGTTCTCGCACCCAACCGTCCTCACCGGCGCTCCGGAGTGCGCGGGAGTACACCCCGGCTCGAACAAGGCCGAGAGGACGAAAGGCCGGAACCGCCGTGTGTCGGCGCATGTGCGGCTCCGGCCGCCCAACACGTTGTGGCGATGTGGCCCGGGGTCCAGGAGCCGCAGCAGACGGAAGAGGCCCGTACCGGCCGGTGCACCAGCACGGCCGATGCCTACTCCCTCGATACCTCACATGCTAGGCCACCCCAGCAGGAAGCAACACCTCGGATACGAGCGTCGGCCACCTCTCCGGCCATGGTCCGCATACAAGGCTCGGTACCGGCGGAGCTGGGGAAGGCGGGCCGCGTCGGTCCTCACGTCTCCAGGACCTACTTGACGTACCTGCGGATCCGGAAGGCGGTGATGATCTCGGTGATACCGAGGGCGAGGAGCCAGCATCCGGCGAGAACCGCCAGGACGGTCACCGACTTGAACGGGGAGGCGATCATCACGACGCCGCCGAGGATGCCGACGATGCCGGCGAAGAGCAGCCAGCCGCGGGCGGGCATGTAGGGGTCGCTGGCGGCGGCGAGGGTCAGGGTGATGCCGCGGAACAGCCAGCCGATGCCGATCCACAGGGCCAGCAGCAGGACGGAGTCCTCGGCACTGCGGAAGCACAGCAGGCCGAGAACGATGGACAGGGCGCCGCTGATGAACGCCATCACGCGCAGGGATGTCGAGGTGTGGGTTCCCAGCGCGCTGGTGAGTTGGAAGATGCCGCTGGCCAGCAGATAGATGCCGAAGAGGATCGCTGCCGCGAGCAGCGTCGCCCCGGGCCACGCCAGGACCATCACACCGAGAATGGCGGAGGCTATACCGGCGAGTAGCACGTTCTGCCAGGCGGTGTCCGCCAGCCGCCGCAGCGCACCCTGGAGCGGAGGCTGGGGGTCCGTGGAAGTGTGTTGCTCGTTCACTATGACGCTCCTCGCCGTTGTGCAGGCGGGATGCCTATTCCTGATGTCGGCTTGCCGCCCATGACAGCGCGGCGAATAGGCGTATCCACTCGCAAAGAAGTCTATTTGCTCCTTCTGAGGGTGCGGTCATGACGGAATCCGCGCAACATTGGGTATGTCCGCAGGCCGCCGCACCGGTCGGCGTGGGCTCGTGTACCGGCGCGCGACGAAACCTGCGGCACCAGCCCATGCATGGGCGCCTGTGGACTGGACGGTCCGTATCGGGCTCTGGCAGCGATCACGGGGAGCCGTCGCGGTCGCCATCGGGGCTGGAATCTCTGCTGAGCGCCGACGCACGCCGCTCGGGCCGGGTACATATCATCCCGGTACGCGGCGACACCACGGTGTGCACTATGACGGCGACGAACGACCGGGCTCGTCGTCGTGAGGACGGAGCCTGTTGCTTCAGCTGCGGGCACCGGTCATCCCGGGTGCGCGATCGATACCGTCGGCTGATTCGCTGCGCACTGCGTCTGCTTGCTCTCACGGCTTCGATTCCAGACCCACCATCGATACGGCAGGCCCTCGATACGACAGGCACCGCGCCCCTCGACGTCGCATGGCAACGGCCGATCCGCCGCCCGCATTCAGACCCATCACGCCCTCGTCCACGACTTGCTGGAGCAGGGCACGGGGCTCGGGGGCATCACCTGCCACCTGGGATGGGGTCGTCACACCGTGCAGCGATACGCCCGCGCCGAGTACTGGAACCAGATTCCTCCAGGGCGTCACCTGCGGCACAGCAGCCTGGACATTCACCACGCCTACCCCGCAGTCCAGTTGGAGTTCATCCGAATCAGAACAAAAAAACCCCAAACTGAACCTGCTATCCCGCGTGCAGCCGCAACCAGCGGTCGAGAGCGGCGAATTCCTCACTCGTGATGCCTTGCCGAGGGTCGACGCATTGCAGCAGGGCGCGTGCTGGATGGTGTGCCTCTACCCAGACCCGGTCGGCGTTCGTGATCTCGTCATCGACCCAGGCGAACGGCCGCCCGGCTGCCCAGTCGACAAGGGCACGGGTTTTCCAGTGGAGCCCACCCTTCTGGTCTTCGTCGGTCGGCTCGGGCCAGTTCACTACGGGCAGCTCCGGCAGGCCGAGCCATGGTGCGATGCATTCATTCGCGTCGGACATCCACGTCGTGGCCCACACCAGCTCGCACGGCAGCGCCATCAGCCGGGGGCCATGCGCTGGATCAATCCTGGTGATCAGCGGATTGGCGTCAGCTCCCTGTGCCTGGCGCCCGCTCTGATACGTCGGATATCCATGGGGAAGCTGTTGCCGCGTAGCCCCAAAGGGAATGAGCGGACCATCGACATCGAGAAAGAGAAGGGGCAGCGGAGAACCGATCACGACTGCACAGTATCGGTGTTCGGGCTCATGCCGACATCAGCCGGAGTCCGGCCTGGAGAAGCTTGATTCCGCTTCGGGAGGATTGCGAGACCGACGAGGGGCTCGGCCGGCCCAAGACCGCGTTGTGGCCGGACGCCACGCTGGGGCCGGGTGAGTTCTGCGACGGGGTGTGGGTGCGCCTGTGTCACCGGCGCGCAGTGGTGAAGACATTCGTGGTCATCGGTGGTCCTTGTTCGTGCCCTGAGTCGCGGACGGTCTCGGTGGTGACCGAGTCGAATCCGTATGCGTCGAGCAGCTTGTGCCATACCGGGATTTCCAGGACCCAGCGCAGCATCGTGAACGACGTGCCGTCCGACCGACGGACCGGGATGCGGGCCGGGCGTACCTCAGTTTCCGGGGCTTTGCCGCCCCTGTAGTGGGCGAGGGTGGAGAAGACGAGCCTGCCGCCCGGGCGTAGACCAGCGGCGATCGACGGCAGCAGCATGTGCGGATCGGTGAAGTCCAGGGCTCCGAACACGCTGTAGACGACGTCGAACGTTCCGCCATGCCGCTTCATATAGGTCACCACGTCCGCGTGGACCAACTCCAGCCCTGGAAGATGCCCGTACCGGTCGCGGCCTTGCTGGTGCCGAGCCGGATCGCTGTCGATGGCGACGACGCGTACGGGGCGGCATGCGGTGGCGAGGTAGGCGGCCTGGCGTCCGCTTCCGGCGCCGGCCTCGGCGATGGTACGGCCGGTGAGGTCGCCCAGCAGCTCGGCGCCCGGCTCGGACTGCTGGTACCAGTCCCAGTGGAAGCGATTGACGATGCTGGTGGTGTCGGTGGCTGGTGTGGAGGCGGTCACGCGCCCATCGTCGCGGGTCGTCCGTGATCGCTGTGATGAACTTGCCGAATTTCGCGCCTGGTTGGTACGTGGGTGAGGGCTCGACCCCGGCGCCGCGAGCAGGCCCGGGGCCGGGCCGTTGATGGCCTGCGGTCAGTGACTGTCGTTGCCCGGGTGGCAAGGGCCGCACTCGGCGGCGTCCGCCTCCCACAGAGGAAGATCGACTTCGAAGCCGTGTGTGGCGATCTCATGGGCGGTGCGCATCACGGACCCGTCCCTTTTCATCTCGACCAGTGGAACGTGATGCAGGAAGCGGCCCTCGTTGTAGCGGTCGCACAGCTTGTCGTAGGCAACGGTGTCGAGGATGACCGTGTGGACACCGATGTCCACGATGTGGCCGGGCATGAGCCCCAGGCCCTTGCCGTGGGACCGCATTGCGGTGATCAAGTAGGCGTAAGCCTGGCCGAGCACACGGGTGGCCATGACAGCGTCGAAGGGGTAGTCCCGCATCAGCAGGCCTACCTGCTTGTCCCATACATCCGATGACACGAACGCACGCGGATGCACGAACGGGGACGACTCCGGCCTGGCCGGCGCTTCGAGGGTCTCCAGCGCGATTGTCATGTCGTTGCCTCCTTCTGCCGGGCCCCTTGGAGTAGGGGCGCTGGCAACAGCACACCGTCATGAGGTGGCGTGCGGCCATCAACTCGCAGGTCGTGCAAGCGATTTGCAGATTCTGCATGCGGCATGTACGCCGAGCCCGGGTGCCCTTACCGTGGGCAGCCCGACGTGCGTGCGCGGGGAGGCGCCCTGTGAGTGCCGATGCCCTGTGGAGCAGCAGACAGATACGTGCTCTTGTCGCTCAGCGCCGCCCTGGGGGACTGATCCGGGCCGGGCGTGAGGCCCGCGGCTGGCGGCAAGCGGAGCTGGGCAAGTGGATCGGCTGCTCAGCCGCGACCGTGTCCCGTCTGGAGACACGCGGTCAGCCGGGTGACCTCAGCCTGTTGTCCCACGCCGCCCGGGTAGTGGGGGTACCGGCGCATGTGCTCGCGGCGGCACTCGGGCTTACCGCCCTTCCAGACACTAAGGTGACGCAGAACATGCCACCTTGTGCCGGGGAGGACGATCCCATGCGCCGCCGCACCCTCATCGCCGCCACAGGTCTTGCCGGACCGGCCGTACTCCTCGGCGCCCTCGACGATGCCCTCGCGGTCACACCCGATCCGACTGGGTCGGCCGTACCGCTGGACGCCCGGCTGACCAAGGCCCGCAGCCGCTTCAACAACGGCCAGCACGCCGCGCTCCTATGTGACCTGCCCGGCCTCATCGCAGACCTGCATCACGATGTCCGCACCAGCGGCAACGAATACGCGCATGCACGCCTGTCGTCCTGCTACAGCCTCGCCACCGAAGCCCTCATCAAGCTCGGCCGCTACGCCCGAGCCCGCATCACCGCCGACCGCGCCACCACCTACGCCGGACTGTCCAGCTCGCCCCTCGTCGCCGCAGCTGCCGCCCGCGAAATGAGCATCGTGCTGCGCCACCAGGACCAGCCCGACGCCGCGCAGCGCCTCGTCGGCCGTGCCCTCACCCAGGTGGAGCACACCGGGCTGAAGACCGAAGCCCAGCGTTCGGCCTACGCCCAGATGCTGTGCACCACGGCGTACTCGGCGGCCCGCGCGGGCGACCGCGACGCTGCCCTGACCATGCTCCATGACGCGACGAACGCCGCACGGAACCTGCCTGACCGCCCGCCGGCCGGGCGACTGTTCCCGCTCACCTCTGCCTCGGTCGATCTGTACGCGGTCGGCGCGCACTGGGCACTCGGAGATGCGGGAGCCGCGCTGGAGGTCGGACGGCGCCTTCATGAGAACCAGTTCACGACACGAGAGCGGCGCGCCCGCATGCATACCGACCTCGCGCGGGCATGGTGGCGGTGGGGCAAAGCCGAGCAGACCACACACGCGCTCCTTGCCGCAGCCCGCGTTTCGATCAGTGAGGTCCGCGACCGGCCTGCCATGCGCGAGGTCGCCACCGAACTGCGCACCCGGCATCCCCGTGTTGACGGAGTACGCGAGCTCAGCGCAGCTCTCGGCGCGCACTCCTGGCCGACCGCGGGGCTCGGGTGCGGCTCGCCTGACTCGACCTGAGAGACGGCGGCCCCTGACGTATCCATCCTAGGCCTGTCCGGCAGGCGCTCCGGCGTCGATGGTATAGATCGCCATCACGACGACCTTCGCCACCAACCCTACCCACGCTCTCCTTGGACGAGGTTCGAGTACGGGCTCGGCGCAACCACTTGGAGATCGGGTATCTCGGTGACGTTCTCGTGGGCTGCAGCACGGCGTGTCCGCCGACGGACGCAGCACGGACGGCCATCGTCATCGCCTGCGTGCTCGCTGTTCACCGCAGGCGTAGGCCGGCGGGGAACTCTCTGCGCGGGCTCAACCGGGCGCGGGAGTTGAGGGCCAAGGCAATCGAAACCGTCGTCCTGGCCTCGAACAAGGACGGACTGCGCTTCGCGCTGAAGCACGGGTTCATCGAGGCCGAGCCATACCTGCTGACAGGAGGCATCATTCTCTGGATCGACTTGCGGCTCTCCTCCTGACCGAGACAGACCCGATGCGCCCGCACAGCCTGATGCCAATCTTCCCCGCAGAGGAGACATGTCCCCTTCGGCACTCACTTTCGTGTGACCACGGTAGGAAACGTTGCGGATAGGTCCGATCCGGTCCGCAATCCGATCACGTTGTGGGCGGGCATTCGACGTGTGTGCGCGCTTGGGGCGTGAGTGAAACGCATGCGGGGCGTGAGCGCAGGTCAGCAGCATGTGGCGGGAGTGGTCCGGCAGTTGGTGGCCGGGGCCCGCGCGGCGAGGGCCGCGGATCGAAGGAGAGTTATGAAGAGGTTCAAGGCCGCGGTCCTCGCGGCAGCTGTGGTTGCGGGCATCGGAGTCGGTGCTGCGCCGGCTCAGGCGAGTACCTGCAAGCACGGCGGCATCCAGTACAAGTGCGAGTACAGCAGGACCACCCAGGCGTTCAACAACGGCACGCAGCAGGTCTTTGTCATCGGCCTCGACGGCGCGGTGTGGACGCGCTGGTCCCACCCCGACGGCTCGTGGAGCAAGTGGGAGTCGATGGGCGGGGTGGCCCGGAGCCGGGTCGACATCCCGAGGAGCAGCATGGACGGATGGGAGTTCGAGATCGCCGTCAAGGGAACGGACGGAAAGTGGTGGGGCCGCTCACGCGACCGGGGCGGCAACTGGGCCGCGTGGTCCAGGCTGCCGGTCTGACCAGACCCCTCACGACTTGCCACTGACGTCCCCGCAAGGGTTCTTCCGCCGAACCGTCTGCACCAGACGGCCTTCTTTCCCACGAGTGGAACGGGCAGGACAGCATCTGCATCTTCCAGGCAGAGTCGGGGCGGCAACGTGCACCGGAGAGCTTCCGGTTGGGTCGGCCGAGCGGCGCAGCGTGCCCGGCGCGTGCTCCAACACAGCCGTTCTCGTCGCCCAGTTGATCGACGCGGTGTGGGAGACCTGGGGGGCGAGGAGTGCGTGGCGTGGGCGGGCGGGGGCCGGAGGGTGTCTATCGCTCTGATGTGAACGGTCCGTGTCTGAGAACGGGGGGTAGATGCGAAATGCTCAACAATCTCGCTGACTACCTGACTGCCAAGCAGACGGAAGCTGTTGCCGCCTTCCGGATACTCAGACGTCCTGCACGAGTGCCTGATGGCCATGGGCATGGGACTGCGGTCCAGGTCTCCACGCAACCTGGCCACGAGGTAGCACTTCACCATGACAGCGCCTGAGCAGTTGCACTCTGCACAGCAGGGCGTGCCTGCCCAGGCAGCCCCGAGGAGAGGTGGCGTTGCCAACTGCCTCTCCTCGGGATGCCTCGTGGTCCTCACCCTCGCACTGTGTCTGGTGGGCTACTACTGGTACAGCTTGACCACGGCCGACGATCGGGCGGGGGAGGAAGCGCGTGATGATGCTGCACGGAATGCGCGGCATGTCGCCGCGAGTATCAAGAAGTCTTCACTTGGCCCATGGTCAGCAGAGGCTCAGGTGGTGCAGGCACTTCTGCCGCACCATCGAATTGTTGGGCTCACTAACGCGGCACGGGATGATGCGCTTTCCTTGACGGCTCTGATCTCAGGATCGGCGGGCCTTTCATCCTTTCCTGTTGGTGGCGAAGTGCGGACGGAAGTCTGCTACACCTTCCAGGTCAGGAAGTCGGCTGTGAAGTTTTGGCAGGCTTCAGGACCGAGATGCGCGCGCGTCACCAGCCAGAGGCGTGTCACAGCCGACCTCGCAAACCAGGCCAAGTACATCGCTGACGACGCCGTTGCGAGGGCTCGTCTGGATCAGAGTATGAACACAGTGGGTTCTTTTGAACGCCATATCGAGACCATCGCTGGGCGGCATGGCAGCGGATTCTCAGAGCGCCGTCGCACGAGCGGCACATCGGTGACAGGCACAGTCCGGGTTGACACGCTGTATGCAACACGCAGGGTGCGTGAATTCGAGCTCTTCGACATGACATTCACGAACATCGGTACCCCGGACATCGCGATTTCCCGCATAACCCCCACACCCAGAAGTCGCCCTCCACAGATATGAGTTTGCCGGCAACGCTCCAGCCGCTAGCGTCGGCACCGTGAGGCGGAGGGCTACCCCGGTGTGCGAGGTTGGGGCGCTGCGGTGGTGTACCCGGGTTGTGGATAGCGTGACCGTGGACTGTGCCGCCGCTGAAGGGCCGTGGCCGGCCCGCCGGTAAGCAGCCGACGGTGTGCGTGAATGTGCCTAGAGCGGGCATCGAGTCGTGATCAATCTGGCGGATTCGCTCTGTTTTATGGCGCGAATCCGGTTCAGCGTCTTGCGTGACGCGGGTGCAATTGACGGATGAGGAGGGGGAGTTCATCGGGCCGTGCCTGCCCACCGGCAGGAACGGCCCGCATCCCGAGCGGCTCCGGCAGCAGTTCGAGGGCGGATCTGGCGGTTCAGGGCAGGCGGGTAGTGGCGGGAGAGCGCATGGGGTTCGCCTTCGCTCGCCCATGGCGAGCACCCGACCGCCTTGGTGCGCAGCCCCCCGGCCCTGCGGCACGGGCAATCTCTGACCGGGGCGGCTGTTCTGGAGTGACCAACGCGATCAAGCGATGAGGCCCTATCCGTCTGGCCCGCACGCAGCGGCTGGACTGGTGGCAGGGGGTCTACGCCGATCGGACGGCCCCGCCGCATGATCAGGACGTGCTCGGTCGCCTGGCCCTGCCCGACGGGATCGTCCGTGCTGGTCCGGGGCCGACAGCTGCCTGTGCCACTCACTTCGCCAGCTCCGCCAGCCACGGATGCCCCGGGTGCATGCGCTCCAGCCACCCGCCAAGGGCATCGCGCCGTGCGCGGCCCAGCAGCGGTAGCACTTCCTCGAAGTCCGCCTGGTCCTTGGGCCGTGCCGCTTTGGCTTTGAACAGCAGCACCAACTCCGGTATCAGGTACAGGATCCCGTCCGCCGTCCGTTCGATGATCGCGTCGTACGGCAGTCGCAGCCCCTCGTCCCGCCGGCAGATCCACGTCCCGCCCTCGTGCGGCTCGCGGAAGACGTCGAACAGGAACTGACCGCCGGCCGGGTCCCGCAGCCAGGTCTGGTGCGTGGCCGCCAGGACCTCAGCCCCCGCCGCGGGCCAGACCCGGCCCGAACCCACCGCGTCGAATACGAACTCGGGGAAGGCGTCCCGGATCTCCGGGAACCCCGCCGCGGGCACCGCGATCTCCAGATCGCCGTGCAGCCGGGACTGTCGCCCACGGAACAGGTCCAGCGCCCAGCCCGCCGCGATGCACCAGGGCGCGCCGACCCCGCCCAGCCGCTCCGCGACCTGTTCCGGACGCCAGGCGCTCGTCCACCGGGCTTCCAGTTCGTCCGCCTCGAGTACAACGCCGCCGGGCGGCAGGGCTTCGGTCATCGGCACAACGTACTGCCGCAACCCGACCCAGGACCCGAACCAGGTGCAGCTCTGCGAGAGGTCTCGCACCTGCCGCAGAGCTGCACCTGTTGCTGCGTCAGCTGAGTGTCACCGACCGCGTCAGTCGAGGACCTTCCACACGATCGGCTTCACGTCCTCGCCGGTTCCGCCAATGCCCCAGCGCATGTACAGCGGCTTGTTCTCGGGCACCATGAACACCTTGCAGGCGTGCTCGGTCATGCCCTTCTTGAACTGACCGGGCTTCTTGTTCGGGTCGACGCTCGGGCACTTCGCGAAGTCGTCGAGCAGCGTCAGCCGCCCGACCTCCTGGTCCGGGGAGATCAGCGCGTCGCGCTTGCCGTCCCAGACGGTGATCCAGGGCTCGGCGCCGCCCTTCGAGGTGTACGACATGACGACGTAGTAGGGCACCTTGCCCTTGGTGTCGGTGCTCTTCAGGTCGAAGCCCTTGAAGTCGTCCCAGGAGCCCTTCTCGACCTTCGTGGGCTTGATCTCCAGCTGGGTGGCGCCGTCGCTGCCCTTGTAGGTCGCGCTGGCGGGCTCGTTCATGGCGAGGGCCTTGTCGAAGCCCTTGGCTGCCGGGGCCTTGTCCGTGTCGCCGGAGTCGACGCCGCCACCACTTGCACCCGGAGAACCACCCGTGCCCTGTTCACCGTTGGGCGCCGACGGCGGTGCCGTCGGCACGGGCGAGACTTCGGTGGCAGGGTCGTTGCAGGCGGTGAGCGCAAGCGCCAGGACGGCGACCGAGGCGGCAGCCCGAGCGGTGAATTTCGTACGCATAATGTGTCGTCCCCCATGATTGGAATCGCCCGCTCCAGCGGGCGCGGACGACTATAACTTGCTGGTGAATTCCCGGGCGGTGGGGGTGCGTGCTCGCCCGGCGGTACCCTCCTGCGGCTCCCACTCCTGAAGCGTGTACGCTCCGGCCGACCGGCCGCAGTCTGCCGCATCCCCTCCACTTCGATACGGTCGGAAGCGTCCGCCGACGACGCCGTGGTGCTGTTGAGCGGTACCGGCTAGCGTTTTACCAGCCCCGCATTCGCCCTACCGGCACGGCAATCCATGGCGCTGATCTCGCAATCGGCGCGGGATCTGAAGTAACGTCAGAGGTAGGTATCGGCGAATGTTGCGGTACGACCTCCCTGAGGGCGAATGGCGTAAGTCCTCCTGCAGCAGTGACAACGGGGGCAGTGCGTCGAAATGCAGATGACTGCGAACGGTCGCGTAGCCGTTGGCGACGGAGACGGAAAGGGCCGAGCCCTGGGTTCTTTCGTTTTCCCATCGGCCCAGTGGCAGGCCTTTCTCAATGCCGTCCAGGCCAAGTAGGTTTTAGGCAGCTGCGAGCAGGTTCTCCTGGCTTACGGGCCGCCGTCCAGGGAGCACTGCCTTTACTCGGGCAGCGGCTTGTGCGCCATCGATGGCCCCGCGGCCCGGCGTAGGGCAACGCCGGGCCGCTTCTTTTGAGTTCACGAGGGGAACACGTGATGTCCCCACGCGATGGTGATCTTCGCGTCGCCGGTGTTGTTCACGTCGGCGGAGACGAGCGTGGCTTTGGCGGCGTCGAAGGAGGGAGAGCCCATGTCATCAGCACGCGGCGTTGTGCCTAGTGTGCCGACGGTGTGGGGCGGGGCAGCTTTGCTGTGGCGGCCGTCTCGGCGATGAGCCGCGGACTCTCGAGTGGCTCGGCTGAGGCGTGCGCGGCTGAGCCAGACGTGGACGCGGCGGCCCGTTGAAGTGATCAGAGTAGGGCGATGACGGTCAGGATGACCGAGAGGGCGGCTATCCCCAAGGGCCAGCGCAGCCAGGCCAGATGGCCTGCCTCGATGACGGCTGCCATCAGGAACTCGGCGATGACGGCGACCGCGGTGGCGGTGGCGAGCCACAGCGCGCTATCCCCTGCGTCTTCGGCGCGGTCCGCCTGACGATTCTGCTCATCGCGCATGGCCGGCCAGTCCTGCGGCTGTGCACGCAGTGCGGTTATGGTGTCCGCATCCACACGATCGGCGGACGTCGGGGCGCGGCCCATGTACTGCGCCATACGCTGTAGTTGCGCGGCAATCGCCTTTTCGACGGCGGCCAGCTTGAATTCGCTCCCGATGTTATCTCGCGGGCCCGTGGAGTCGATCGCTGCCCGCAGTCGTGCAGCCGCCTGGAGGCCGGCGATCTCGGCGTCCTGGAGACTGCTGGCGAGAAAGGCCGTCCGCTGGCCGCTGGCCACGATGCTCGTGGTGAGCTGCACCGCCCGGCGGGCTGCTTCTGCCTGGGCCCGCTGCTCGCTGCCGGCAAGAACCAGCTGCCCGAGCGGAAGCAGTAACAGGAGTGTTGCCACTGCGAGGTGGAACCGTGCTAGGCGCCGCGTATCGTCGGGGACCGAGACTGGCTGCGGCATGATCTGCGGCTGTCGCACGATGCGGTAGCCAGCCGGTGCGGGGCGTCTCCACGAGGGCGGTCTGAGTACGTTCGCGGCACCGACGGCCACCAGAACAGCCAGGCCTGCGAGGGCGGACGAGGCCAGCCCCCAGTTCACCCAGGCGTCGCCGTCCCGCATGCCTGCGTCGGGATCAAGCCCGTACGCCTCGGGCGCCCGCGTGGGCCGGTCTGCCAGTGCACGGGGCACGTCGTACCCCAAGTTCGCGGTGAAGTAGGCATGGTTGCCGGTGAGGGAGTCCGGCCGGGCCGCGCTGCGTAGCCCGAACGCGGTCTGGGATGCCAGTGCGTACTCGGAGGCGGCCAGCCGTCCGTCGTGCCGCAAGGACCGCAGGGCGTCGGCCCGCGCTTGAGCAGCAGCCACCCGGAAGGCCGACGGGGCTTCGTCGGCGTAGACATGGCGGACGTCCTCCTGCACGGCCGCCTGGCGTTTGACGTCTTCGCTGACCGCCTCCTGGTAGGCGCCACCGGCCTGGGTGAACTGCACCGTGGCTGCCAGCGTCGCCAGGGTGACGACGGCTAGCAGAGTGATCTGGACCCGGAGGCGCACGCTGAACCGCAGACGAGGAGCCGGGGCCGGACCGGAGTCAGGGGCAGGGGACGGTACCGGGCCGGTCACGGCATGGCCCGCTGGAAGACGAACCGGCCGCCGCGGGTGTCGGTGAGGGTGAGGACCGCGTTCGTCACGTTCCAGGTGTAGGTCTGCGGCGCAAGTGACTCCGGCCGGTTGGTGTAGTTGTCCCCCGGAAAGGCAGGGTCTTCTCGTGTCGTGGTCGAGGAGCGGGGTCGGAGAGTGAGTTCGTGCCCGTCGAACTGCACGTGCCCCTCGGCGATGTGCGTCAGTTTGTAGATGCCCTCCGGTGAGGGATAGGACAGCAGCCCCGCGTACTTGTACCGGCCGTCGCCGGTGAAGCGGTAGGCCAGTGTGGTGTTCGAATTCGGCTGGGCACTCTCCCAGGCCCCTACGAGCTCACCGGGAACCGCTCCTGTGCCGGTCGGCCCGGAGTCAGCGGTGGGGGTGGGGGGTGTGCTGGTGACGGGACTGGGCGTGGTGTTGGGCCGACGCTCCGGTGCGGAGCATGCCGCCACAGCGCCGACGGCCCCCAACGCGAGTACGGCTATCAGGAGCCTGCGGAGAACCGTCCACGGCGTCCGGAGCATCCTGCATCCCCCTGCCTGCCGGTGTTCGCACTCAGCTGGGCTGGGAGCGAGCATCCGGCCGTCATCCCCCGCTGATCTGCCGGACGTAGCTCACTCCATCGAGCATCAAGTTCTCGAATGTGTATCCATAGCCCGCATCGAACGGTTCGATCGACCAGTTGTTGACGGGCATCGGGCCGCCGGGAATGTGGAGCGTCATGGTTGAACCTTCCACCTCTGCCGGCCCGCGCAGAACCCTTCCGTTGTTGTAGTGCAGTTCCACGTATCCCTCAGCCAGAAATATGATCTTCGTGGCCCGTGCTGAGCCCTCTCCGTCGCCGTCCCATTCCCCGACCAGTTCCTCCGGGACCCTCCCGGGGGCAGGCGCTGGCGGATCCGGCGGCGCGGGCTCGGAGGGGGCAGGCGGCGAGGGCTCCGGCGGGGGCGGCAGTTCGCTGGTCGGTGGGACGGTCGGTGGATCAGGGGGGAGCGAGAAGTCGTCTTCGGTGCTGGCCGAGGCGCTCGGCGAGTCATCCGGCTCGGGCGGGTCGGGCGGGGCGCTTCCCCCGCAGCCGGCGACAAGGACCGCCGACAGAACTGCTACCGCGCCCCCGTAGGTAAACCGTGCTCTCACGCCAGCCCCCTCACCCGCAGTCCGCCCCACGGCCGGGGCATCAGCTCGCGCCCGAGGATATTCCCGTATTGTTCATAAAGGAATATCAAATCCAAAGGTGGTCGATATCGCGCAATCATGCTCCCGGGGCAAGTGAATAACTTCAATTCCATGCATAGGAAGGCCAATTCGTGGCCGGTCGGCACACGGCCTCACCTTTAGCTGCGCATCCCGTCAACCGCCGTCATCAGGGCGGCGCCAGCCGCCGGAGCCTTCGTGATGACCGGCCCCGCTGCCGGGAGCGCCTGCGCGTCGATCCGGTCCCCAGCCGGCGTACTGGCCGATGCGGGGCGGGCCGCCACCGGATCCGCCCCGGGCCGTGTGGTTTTCCCCGACGCACTGGAGTGCCGGCCCGAGGGGTGATCCGGAGAGGAATCGGTTCTGTGCTTTGCGGATGGACCGCTTGGCTGCCTGGGCGCGATGGCTGCCTCTAAGCTGGTCGTTCGGTCCGCAATGCGATGTGAGGGACAGTCATGACGGACCCGGCAAGGATCATCCTGGTGGACGACCGGGAAACCTCTCTGCAGGCCCTGGAGGGGGCCCTGACGCCCCTGGGGCAGCGTCTCGTCCTGGTCCGCAGCGGTGAAGCGGCACTGAAGGAGGCCCTCCGCGGGGACGTGGCCGCGATACTCCTGGACATGGTGATGCCGGTCATGGACGGGCTGGAGGTGGTCCGCTACCTCAGGCACCTGGAGCAGACCCGGCGCGTACCCGTCATCTTGATCAGTGGCGCGGGCCATAACATCGACTGGGCCGCACGCGGCTATGGGCTGGGGATCGTCGACTATCTGGTCAAGCCAGTTGACCCCTGGGCGCTTCGGGCCAAGGTGCGCTTCCTGGTCGACATCCACCATCGGCAGCTGTCCTGGGAAGCACGCGATGGGCTGATGCGAAAGCGGTTGGCGGCGGCCGAGCAGGATGTGCACCTGCTGCGCCAGCAGCTCAAGGAGACGAAACGGCAGCTGGAGTTGATCGCAGCGGCGACTGGGGCACGGCCCGAGCGCGTACCTGGGCAACGCATGCGCCACGCTCGTAGCGCCGGGTGAACGACGCCGCACGCCCGGGCGGAACGGGGCGCGGCCCCGGGGGATGAGCCAGGGCTGGAAGCCGGTCACGGCATGCGCGGATCCATGGGCAGCCTCGCATGGATGCGGTCGCATGGGGTACAGAGGCGGCCTGGCCCTCCCGCCGCGGCGCGGCCGGGAAAGCCGGGCATGGATGGCGCCCTTGTGTACGGGCTGGCGCCTTGGAGCAATCGGCGGCCTGGCGTGGCCCGTTCAGGCAGGCCGATGGCGCTGGCCGGGGGGCGCGCGCCGCCCGGGGACATTCGCGCTGTCAGTCTCCGTGGCGGCAGGCGAAGGGACCGGAGTCCGGGGAGCCGTCGAAGACCATGAAGTCCTCGCCCTCAGGCCTGAAAGCGCCGCCGCGCGGGCCCGCGGCCGGGCCGGCGGGCGCCGGCCCCAACTTTCTCCGGGCCAGACCGCGCTCTCCCAACAGCGTTACGGTGCCCGCGAGAAGACCGCGCTCGGCAGATCGCTGCTCTCCTGCCAGCGGTCCCCTCTCGTGAGGGCTATCGGTTCGCATCAGCGACCGACTCGACAACCTCCTGCGCCGCCGTCGTGGCGTCTCTCAGTACGCCCGCGGAGTCTGGAGGGCGTTCGCCCTCGGCTCCCCTACCGCTGTCGTAGACCATGACCACGACGTTGGCGGTACGTACCACGAGCGTCGCGTCTTTGAAGTGACTCTCGCCTGTCGTCCTCGAGTCGCTACTGATAGCGGTTACCTGATCACCGATGCCGGACACGGGCTCGGTCTTGAAGTTCCAGGCGTTTTCGGTTGCCCGGACATCGGCGATTGTCTCCGTGTAGGCGTCCTCAGCGCGCTTCTCGCCGCTGGTGGTGTCGGAGCCATAGCGCCAGAGGGAAACGGAGAGGAAGCGGAATTGGCCGCTGTCCAAAACGCTCCACCGGCAACTGCCGTAGCTGGTCGTATTGGTTTCCTCGTCGGCTGTGCCGTCATCCGTCATGCTGGGCACCCGCTGTTCAAGCGTTTGTTCGGAGAGCGTTTTGCATGGATGGGGCAGCGTGGCGAACTCTGCGGTTTCGAGCTGTGCGGTCTCTGTCTCGCTCGGCGGTGAGACGAGAGACGGTGTTGTCTGCTCGGTGTCGGGGGAGGGAGGGTCAATAGCGTCGGAATCAGGTCTGTCCAGGACGATCGCGAGCACCACGATTGCTGTGGCTGCCAGGGCAACCGACAGTGCGGCTCCCAGTGACGTCTTTTGGCGACGGCGTGGTGCGGGCTCAGGTTCCGATTTCGGCTCCGACGTATCGAGTGGATCGGCCGGTGTAGGGCTTTGCGCCTGGTTGGCCGCTTCCGCCGACTGCTCCACCGGGTCGTTTTCGCTGGGAGCAGGAGCAGGAGCAGGAGCAGGAGCAGGAGCAGGAGCAGGAGCAGGCGGGGCCGGGGCCGGGGCGGGCTGGTCTCCGGTCTGGGTGGGGGCGTGATGCAGCTCGGGCGCAGGAGGGGGAGCGGGCGCGGGGTGGGGTGGTTCGGCTGGCGGCGGAAGGGGTGCTTCGTGTGGTGCGGGGGGCTTGTCCGGCGGAGTGGGGGGTGGAGTTTGGGGGAGGGAGGCGGAGGTGCGCTCTCGCACGAGTTGGACGATCTGGTCGGGCATCCAGCCGGGCTCGGTGAGCGGCAGCGTGATGGCGGGTGCCCCCTCCTCGTGGTCTTTGCCGCCTGCGGTGGTCAGCTGGTCCAGCAGAGTGGCCACGGTGGGGCGCTGGTCGGGCTGTTTGGCCAGGCAGGCGGTCACCACGGGGCGCAGTTCTGATGGGAGCGAGACCAGGCTGGGCGGTTCGTACACGGCGCGGAAGTGCAGGGCGTGCGGGGTGCCGGTGCCGAACGGGCCGACTCCGGTGGCGGTGTAGGTCAGCAGCGCGCCGAGGGCGAAGACATCGCTGGCCGGTCCGACCGGCTGGCCGGTGAGCTGCTCGGGGGACATGAAGCCGGGAGTGCCGATCGACATGCCGGTGTGGGTCAGCATGCTGGCCTCCCCGGCTACCGAGATACCGAAGTCGATCACTCTTGGGCCATCGGCGGCGAGGAGCACGTTGGACGGTTTGAGGTCCCGGTGGACGACCCCGGCTGCATGGATCGCCTCCAGCGCCTCGGTCAGACCTGCGCCCAGGTCGAGGACTGACTGTGCCGGCCAGGGGCCGTGGCTGGCGATCGCCTCGCCCAGGGAGACGCCGGGTACGTAGACGATGGCCAGCCACGCCGGGGCTCCGTCGGGGTCGGCGTCGACCACGCCCGCGGTGAACGCTCCGTTGACCCGCCGGGCCGCAGCTACCTCACGCGCGAAGCGGCGCCGGAATGCGCTGTCCCTGGCCAGGTCCGGGCGTACGACCTTTACCGCGACCAGGCGCCCGCCGGGGGAGCGCGCCAAGTACACCTGGCCCATGCCGCCGGAGCCGAGTCGTGCCACGATCCGGTAGCGGCCAACACGCCGGGGGTCTTCTGGCTCCAGTGCTTCGAACGCTCCCACCTATGCCCCCTGCCCTGCGGCCCGGGCCGCTGTCAAGATGCCATGTTGTTCCCGGTATCCGGCCTTCCGTCCGAACAGTCACCGTCGCGGACGGCGAGGGGGCCTCGTCGAGTTCGAGGCGATGGGTGAGCTTGATGTGTCTCCGGCGCCGCTCGGTGCTGGATTTCTGGTTGCGGCGGTTTTCGAAGATTTCACTGACCTGCTTGGGGCGGACCTGTTGCCATGCGCGGTGGCCGTCGCTGCCGCCAGTGCCGAACCCGCTGTCGTCGTGACTGGAGCCATCACACCTACCACCGTCGCTGTAACTGGACGCCTACCAGCGTCGTGCTGCCTGTGCGGCGTATCTATAGGTCAAGGCGCCCGAACGCAGATCGAACGGTTGCGTTCTGGCGTGAGCGCCCCCTGCCGATCGTCTGATGCGCGGCGTGGGCTGATGCCCGCCCTCGTCGTACGGCGTAGCGGGTGCCCTCGGACCTGACCGCCGGGGGCGTTGATCTGACCGACACGCTGTCAGTGGTTGCCGAAGAACCGCCATGCGTGCGCTGATGGGAACTCCTGAAGACGACCATGGTTGCTCTTCGCCTCACATGATCAAATCCTTGGTGGAGTGGGGAAGTTCAGGGCGCTGACCGCGCTTATGCGTCGGTTACGACGGGATAGGGTCTGCGTATTGCGTGGCTGCAGCCGACTACCGGTAGCCGGGGTGGCCGGTCGGCTGCAGTGGTGATGTTGCTGTGGTGCGGGTGGGTCTATGCGGTGCAGCTGGTGGGGTGTTCGGTGCCGGGGCAGATGTCGTTGCTGTTGCCTCCGTCGGCGGTGTCGTCCCCGGCTCCTACGTTGAGGGTGTCGTCTCCGGCGCCGCCGTAGACCCGGTCTGCCGGCTCGCCATACGGTCATGCGTGCGGCCCGAAGTCATTCCCCCGTGTGGCTTCGGGCCGCGCCCTGTTTTTGTGCAGGGAACGTCTGGTGGATGAGTTTCAGCGGTCGTGGCTGTTCGCGCAGCTCGGCCCGGACACGGACCCAGCGGATTTGGAACGCCGGTTCTTCCGACTGCGGTCCGTGCGGGCGGTCGCGCTAGTGCGTTGACCGCGAACGTGTGCCGGGTGGGTTGATCAGGTGGTGGTGCGGTGGGGTCGGCCCCATCGGTGGTGGCGTTCGGATCGGATGCGGGTGCGTTCGCGGTGCTGGGCTTCCAGCACGCGGGGGTGTCGGCGGTGCTGGTTGCGCCAGCGCAGGTAGGCGTGCAGGTCGCGGGCGAGGGCGGGGTGGTTGGGTGGGTCGCTGTTGCCGAGGACGAAGCCGCGCAGCGGCCCGAAGTGCGGCTCGATGGGGTTGGCCCAGGATGCCTGGGTCGGGGTGAGGCACAGCTCGGTCTTGTGCCGGGCGGCCCAGGATCGGATCGTCGCCGTCTTGTTGCCGGACCAGTTGTCGAGGATGACGTAGATGGGGGCGCCGTCGGGGCGGGCGGCACGGATGCTCTTCAGCGCGGCCAGGGTGTGGTCAGCGCCTTGCGGGTGCGCACCACACCCCACAAGCGGTCGTCACCGAGGCTGTAGCAGCCGTGGAAGTAGCGGATGCCGTGGGTGCGGTGGTAGGTGGCGGGCAGCCGGTCGGGGTGCTTGCGCCTGGCCCAGCAGGTGCCGTGGCAGGGCCTGACCGAGAGCGGTCCGAACTGGTCGAAGGCGAAAGCACCGGTCGGCGAAGCGGCGGGTCACCTCCTGGATGCGGTCCAGCTTCGTGTCGGCGTCCAGATCTTTCGTCTCCTTCCAGGTGCGGGTGCGCTGGAAGGAGATGCGGTGGCGGTGCAGCAGCACCCGCAGCCGCTCGCGGCCGATGGCCACCTGGCGCACCCCGGCCGGCGGATGGCTGAGGTAGTCGGCGAGCTTGCGCAGGCTCCAGTGGGTGAAGGGCCTGCCCAATGCCTTGGGCCGCTTGTGGGCAACGTCGACGATGTAGGCCTCGTCGTCCGCGGTGATCCGGCGCGGACGGCCCCCGGCCCACCTCGGGTCCAGGCACTGAAGGCCGCGCTCGTTGAACGCGTGGATCACGTCGCGGACGGTGTCAGGATCGGCCGCGACCAGCGCGGCGATCGCCTCGTTGGTGTTCCCCGACGCCGACGCCATGATGATCAGCGCACGGCGGACCTTGACCGTGCTGTGCCGCCCCCTTCGCACGATGTGCTGCAGCGTGCGTCCCTCCTCGTCCGTCAGCCGACGGGCGCGTACCGGCTCGGCCATCGCAGGCCCCTCCCAAGGCATAAGGCAGAGACCAGCGCCTCACCGGAAACCGAGATCACCACACCTCACCCGGCCAACGTTCGCGGTCAACGCACTAGGTCTACGGCGCGGAGGTGTCCAGGCAGACCATCACCACGATCACGGACAAGGTGATGGAGGGGATGGCGGAATGGCAGTCGCGTCCGCTCGACCGCGTCTACCCGGTCGTCTTCGTGGACGCCATCAACGTGAAGATCCGCGACGGCCAGGTCGCCAACCGCCCGGTCTATATGGCCATGGCCGTGACCGTCGAGGGCACCCGCGAAATTCTCGGCATCTGGGCCGGCGACGGCGGCGAGGGCGCCAAGCACTGGCTCAGCGTGTTCACCGAGCTCCGCAACCGCGGCGTCGAGGATGTCCTCATGCTGGTCTGCGACGGGTTGAAGGGTCTGCCCGACGCGGTGGAGACGGTCTGGCCTCGAACTGTCGTGCAAACCTGCATAGTTCATCTGATCCGGAACAGCATCCGTTACGTCGCCCGGCAGGACTGGGACAAGGTCGCCAAGGACCTCAAGCCTGTCTACACAGCCCCCAGTGAAGCCGCTGCGACCGAGCGGTTCCTGGAGTTCTCCGAGAAGTGGGGCGCTAAGTATCCGGCCGTGGTCAAGCTGTGGTCCGACGCCTGGGCCGAGATGGTGCCTTTCCTCTCCTTCGACGTCGAGATCCGCAAGGTGATCTGTTCGACCAATGCGATTGAGAGCGTGAACGCCCGGATCCGCAAGGCCGTGAGGGCCCGTGGACACTTCCCGTCGGAGGCCGCCGCGTTGAAGTGCGTCTACATGGCGCTGATGAGCCTGGACCCGACCGGCAAGGGCCGACGCCGCTGGACGATGCGCTGGAAGGCCCCGCTGAACGCCTTCCAGATCGCCTTCGAGGGCCGCCTCACCCCCACCACCAGCCACTGAACCTCAACAACCAAGATCAGCCGTTGATTGGACAGACCCCGGCACGCGGGACTCGGGACGCGGGACTTGGGACGCCTGGATTGTCGCTGTCTGTGTTTCTGGTGCGGCTCAGAGCCTGCGATGCATGATATGCAGTCCGACGTAGCCCTGCGCCGGGTGTCGGAAGCCCTCCGGCAGTGTGCCCAGGACCTCGAATCCGAGGGACCGATAGAGCTCCACCGCGTGGACGTTCGTTTCGACGACCGCGTTGAATTGCATGGCCCGGAAGCCGGCCGCGCGGGCCCAGTCCAATGTGTACTGGCACAGCGCCCGGCCCACGCCCTGCCCGGAGTGTGTCGGGTCGACCATGTAGCTGGCGCTCGCGATGTGCGAGCCGTTGCCCATGTGATTGTTGTTCATCTTTGCCGTACCAAGGACGGTTCCGGCCTCGTCTACTGCGACGACCGTGCGGTTCGGGGGCGAGAGGAGCCACCAGTCGCGGCCCTGCACCTCGCTGAGATCGGTCGGATACGTGAAGGTCTCACCCGCAGCAACGATCTTGTGGAAGAAAGGCCAGATGGCGGGCCAGTCCTCGGCGTTGGCTTCCCTGATCAGCATGCGCACAGGATGTCGGCACGGCCGTGGGACCGCCAACGCTTTTCACACCTGCGACAGGCTCTGACCAGCAGGCGCCCGTGGATCGTCAGACGGCTGCGGCGGGCGAGGACGGCTGTCGCTGTAGGTGTCAGTCCGGCCGACAGCCGTCGGCGATGGCGGAACTGGGCCGCGAGGTACGCACCTCCGAGGATGAGCAGGGTCACGTAACTCGCGCTGATCACCTGGTAGGTGAGCGCGCACAGTCCGAAGGACAGCGCCGGGTGGGGAGAGGACGGGTCCACGAACCGCACGAAGAAGGAGAGGAAGAACAGGATGGCCTTCGGGTTGAGCGGAGTGAGCAGCAGCGAGCGGCGGAACGGCCGATGTGGGCCAAGTTCTCGACCCGTGCGGCCTGAAGGGGCTCGTCGGTTCAGGCATGTTCGGAATGGCGCAGTGCGGTTTTGGGTCTGCTGGCGGGCAAGTTGGCGAGAACGGGGGAGGGGCTTGCCGGGCCCGCGGGGATCCCGATCTCGCGGAGGCGGATGGCGAGGGGGTAGGCGTGCATGGTCCGTTCAGGCATGCGACCGGGAAGAGACAGGGGGCGAGTCTGAGGTCGCCGCCGCGGTGATTTCCGTACACGCGGTGAGGCGGACGCAGGTCACTTCAGCACCCAGACCCGGTAAGTCCGCCCAGAGGAGGCGAGTTCAGAAAATCGCGTGGCTCCCGTGGCCACCCCTGGCCTCGGCCAGTCTCCGGCCGGGCAACTGCGTACGGGTTCCAGATATCTGGCAACGCCGCTCGCGTGACCGTGGACTTGGGGCGCCGGTTTACCGGCGGCGGTGCGAGGGCCTCCCGCATCTCGCCGCCGACTGAGCACCCCGGCATCCCCGCGGCTTCGGCGCAGCAGGGCGCGCTGCTGACGCGACCCCAGATTCGCTCGCTGAGCTCATCACCGGGACGTGACCCGAGACGACCGATCGGGGTCGGTGCGTACGTGCGCCTGCAGCCCCTGCAGGCCGAACAGGATGAGCAACTCGACCGCGCCGCCGTCGGCGCTGCCCAGCCAGTGCGGCAGGGACGTGTCGAACTCGGCTGCCTCACCGGGCGGCAACGTCAGATCGCGCTCGCCGGTGATGAGCCGCAGGTGACCGTTGAGCACGTAGAGCCATTCGAAGCCTTCGTGGGTCTGCGGGGTCGGTTCGAGCGGTTCCGGTCGGGCGGGGATGATCATCTTGAAGGCGTGTACCCCGCCCGGTCGCCGGGACAGGGGCACAAAGGTCATTCCGTGCCGTCTGATCGGCTTGAGATGAATCCGGGGGTCGCCGGTGCGCGGAGCGCCGACGAGGTCGTCCAGCGGAACGTCGTAGATGCGCGCCAGCGGCAGCAGCAACTCCAGGCTCGGCCGGCGCTGACCGCTCTCCAGCCGGGACAGGGTGCTCTCCGACACCCCGGTCATCGCCGTGAGGCCGGCGAGGGTGATGCCGCGGTCACGGCGCAGCGCACGCAGCCGCGGCCCCACCGCATCGAGCACGTCGTCATCCGTCGTGGGGTCCATGAGCCCATCTTGCCGTTACCGCAAGATTTCGTGCCAGGTCGCGGTGTGCCCGGCAAGACTGAACGCCCATCGATACAAGGAGACTTGATGAGTACCAACGATGCGGTCGCGTTCTGGGACGGCGTCTACGCGGCCCGGCCGGCAGCCGACAACCCGCGGCCGAACGCTCGCCTCACCGAGACGGTGACGGGCCTGCCGACCGGTGACGTATTGGACCTCGGATGCGGCGACGGCGGCGACGCGCTGTGGCTCGCCGGCCAGGGGTGGCAGGTCACCGCCACCGACATCTCGGCCGTGGCCGTCGAGCGGCTCGCCACCCTCGCCCGCTCGCACGGCGTGGGCGACCGGGTCACCGCCGTACGGCACGACTTGCACGAGTCCTTTCCGCCCGGCGCATTCGACCTCATCAGCGCCCACTACCTGCACACCCCTCATGACCTGGACCGGGCAGCCGTCCTGCGCTCGGCCGCGCACGCACTGCGCCCGGGCGGGCGACTGCTGGTCGTCGACCACGGCTCGGCCGCGCCGTGGTCGTGGAATCAGGACCCCGATACGCAGTACCCGAGTCCGCAGGAGGTCGCCGCCGGTATCGAACTGGCCCCGGAGACGTGGACGGTCGAGCGCGCCGACGCGCCCCTCCGGATCGCGACGGGACCGGACGGGCGCACCGCCGAGGTCACCGACCATGTCCTCCTCATCCGCCGCACCGCCTGACGCGGCGGCCGGAGCCGCCCCCCGACGAAGGAAGGCGACCACGTTGCCCAGCACCACGCGCCACCACCGCCGCGGCGACACCCCGCCGCCCCGGACCGCAAGCAGCGAGATCGAAGTCCTGCGCGGATTTCTCGACTACCTCCGCACCTCGATCGCCGCGAAGGCCGACGGTGCCCCCGAGCCGCAGGTACGGACAGCCGCTGTGCCGTCGGGTACGAACCTGCTCGGCCTGCTCAACCACCTGACCTTCGTCGAGCGTTCAATGTTTCTCGGGGACGACGTCACCGACTGGCAGGCGACGTTCCAGGCCGCGCCAGGGGACAGCGTGGCCGATGTCGTGGCCCGCTACCGCGAGACGGTCGAGCGCGCGAACGACGTGCTCGACGGGTGCACCGATCCCGGCGCACCCCTCCCTCGACCGCGGCCGGGGCGCCCCGCTCCCAGCGTCCGCTGGGCCCTGACCCACATGATCGAGGAGACCGGCCGCCACGCCGGCCACGCGGACATCCTCCGCGAACTGCTCGACGGCTCGACCGGCCGCTGATCCACCTTCTCCATCCGGACGGGGCGCGGGGGCTCAACAGGCGTTCAGGCAGGGAGCATTACGCGGTCCGAGTGCCGCGACGTGGGTGCTGATCGTACTCGCCGTACCTGCGTACCTGACCGCCTCACCTTCGGCGGGAACATCATCCAGACCGGCACAGAGTCCTACCGCCTCGCCAGCACCAGGGCCCGAGCCGACCGGCAGGACACCGCCACAGACTGATCCCTCCTGGCGAAGCGTTGCCAGTTCTCATCAACATTTCTGGGCCCAATGATCGCGAGGTGTTGCCCGAAACCGTCGACAAACGTTGCTCACTCCCGCCTACAGAACCAGGTTGCCGTACACGTCTCCGTACACAGAGAAGTCGTCCACGCTCAGCACCCGCGGCGTCACCGTGGTCGGCAAGGGCCTCTCACCAGCTGGATCAGCACGCTGGTAACCGGCACGACCGGCGGCCCGCTGGTTCTGACGCCCGATGTGAGCGCGCGCCGCCTCGATGTTCCACTCGCTGGGCACGGTCGTGATGAGCGGAATGTACGGATCGGCTGCCGCCTCGCGGGGGACCTCGGTATCCCCCGCTTCCCAGGCCCGCATCAAGCGGCCACCGAAACGAATACGCGGGAGGGGCAGCGATGCACTCATCGAGCGAGAGCAACTTCGTTCGCCGACGCGCTCGCCGGGTCTCGCCGTGAAACTCGCCTCGCTGGTCAGCAGGGCGTACGCGAAGGCCGGCCGACTTCCGAACGCAGTGCGCGTCTCGGCCGACTTCCGACGAGGCGGGGTCGAGGTGGAATGGGATCGGCTCCTCCAGCGCGTCCGAGCCGCAGCCGATGCTGCGCGCGGGACCGGCTGGGACATCAACGCCGATTCCACCTCGATCCGCGCCCACCAGCACGCCGCAAGGGGCCCCGAAGGCCCCACCGCCGACACCGTTCAGTGCCCCAAGCGGATGGTGGATGCCCAACAGCGGAACGGGTCAAGAGCGCAGCAGTGCCTTGATCGCCGTCCGGTCGTCCATGTCGGCATAGGCATCTGCCACCCGCTCCAGCGGATACACCCGGTCGAACACTCGGCCAGGAGTGAGGCTTCCCGACCATACGTCGGCGAGGAGCCCGGGGATGTAGGCACGTGCGGGGGCGCTGCCCGCGGTGACGGTGAGGCTTTCGGAGAACGTGCGGCGGTAAGGGAATGTCGTCACTCCCAGAGGCAGGCCGACACAGCCGACGCGTCCGCCGGGGCGTACCGTGCCGGTTGCCTGCCACAGGGACTGATCGGTTCCCACGCACTCCACCGAGGCATCGGCGAGGCGTCCGCCCAGCAGATCTCGGACATCCGCAATGCCCTCCTCCCCTCGGGAGGTGACGATGTCGGTGGCGCCGAACTCCCTGGCCAGCGCCTGCCGCGCGGGGTGCCCGCCCATCATCACGATCCGTTCGGCGCCCGCGTGGAGGGCAGCCAGCGTCGCGCACAGTCCCACTGCTCCATCGCCTACCACCACGACGGTCTCCCCCGGGGCGACCCGGGCGATCCGTACCGCGTGTCGTCCCGTCGACATCACATCGCACAGGGCGAGCAGTGAGGGGATCTGTTCCGCGGCCGGTTGCCCGGGGGTCGCGACGAGAGTTCCGTCGGCCAACGGGACGCGGACGGCTTCTCCTTGACCGGCGTCCATCGCGCGGCCGTCGGCGCTGGGCACGCCCCAGTGGGCGATGCGGTCGCAGGCCGTGTGCAGGCCGTTGCGGCAGTTCGGGCAGGTGTTGTCACTGGCGTTGAACGGTGCGACGACGAAGTCGCCCACACGCAGTGTGCGTACGGACCGACCGATGTCCTCGACCACGCCGATGAACTCGTGCCCGAACCGCGTAGGGCCTGCCAGCGGCGCGGTCCCGCGATACGTCCACAGATCCGAACCGCACACGGCGGCGGCCACCACCCGTACGACGGCGTCGGTCGGTTCGACGATGACCGGATCGGGCACGTCCTCGAGGCGGACGTCGCGGGTGCCATGCAGCACAGTTGCCTTCATCGGCTCTTCACCGCCCGCCGGTGATACGCCGGTAGCGCAGGTCGGGGGCACGGTCGAGATGAAGGATGAACCGGTCGATGCCAGTCGCGTCCACCGTTTCGGCAGTACCGGCGTCCATACCGAGAAGCGGCTTCCGCCTGGCTGGGTCCGGGAGCACGAGCCGCAGTCCGGTCCCGGAGAACGTCGTGGAGCTGACCTTCAGGAGCCGATCTCGCGTGCCGCGGCGCCACAGAAAGAGCGTGTCCCGGACGCGGGTGAGCCGTAGCACCCCGGGCACGTCGTCACAGACGTACGTGCCCAGTTCCGTGTGCCGGGCCTCGGACGTGGCCGGTGGCGGGCTGTCCGTGGGCTCTGCGGTGGGCTCCGGCACGGCGGCAGCCATGTGCCGGGACACCACATCGGCGAGCATCTCCACGGATGCCTCTGCCCCGCTGCTTCCTGCGGACGCGTCGCCGCCCAGCGCGGCAAGCACGTCCGCGGCCACGTGATCGGCGTGCACGTCCGCGCTGTTGCTCTGACAGACCACCCGCAGTCCACGGCGCGAGAGGTGGGCGGCCGCGGAGAAGCCGTGCTCGTGCCCGTAGTGGAAGACGCTCGCGTCGTCGGCCGGGCGTACATCGGCGTACAGCCCCGCACCGTACACATACGGAGCGTGATCGCTGGACCGGTAGGCGAGTTCAGCGTCGAAGACGAGAGTCTGTGTGGCTGCCCAGTTGTCCTTCACGTAGGTCAGCCAGCGTGTCAGGTCGGGGGCCGAGCACCACAGTGAGCCGGGTCCGGGCAGAGTGACCGGACGCTGGCGGCGCGTCCAGCCGGTTGCCGTGGGCGCATAGCTGCTGGCTGCGCCCGGCAGCACTTCACAGGGGTCGGTCATAAAGCGAGAAGCTGTCATGCCCAGCGGGGCGAACACCCAATGGGCGGCGAGCTCGGCCAGGCCGGTGCCATGGATGGTCTGCAGGACGGCCGAGAGGAGGAGGTATCCGGTGTTGCTGTAGAGGAAGGTGCCGGGGGCCGTGCAGCGGCGGGTCTGCCGGTACGCCAGTTCCAGCAAGTCCTCGGCTGTGTAGTGGTCGAGATCGCGCAGTCCTGCCAGGGACAACAGCGACTCGGCATCACGGACGCCGCCCTGGTGCCGGACGAGGTCTGCGAGGGTGACGTCCAGCAGGGCGAAGCGTGGCAGGTAGGCGGCCACCGGCCGGTGGAGATCCAGCAGCCCGCGGCGGGCGGAGAGCAGCGCCAGGTGGGCGGTGATCTGTTTGGCGATGGAGCCAGCGTTGAAGGTGGTGTCCGGGCCGATGGGTACGGACAGTTCCAGGTTCGCCGCTCCGGTGTGCCACCGTAGTTCGGTTTCGTCGGGACGCCGCACGAGGACGGTGCAACCCGGTCGGGCCAAGGACGCGCTGTCGCCTCCGGCCGGCTGGAGGCGGACGCCGGGGCGAATACGGGTTCGGGACGGGCTCACAGTTTGAGGGCCTCCTGATGGACGGCGTGCAGGCGCTGGCGCAGTTCGGGGTCACGTACGAGACTCAGTGCCTTGGCATGATCGCCTGCGGTAGGTGCGAGCAAGCGGCGTTGCTCGTCGAGATAGGTGCTCAGAAACCGGCGCAGTTTCCCGGAGCAGGCAGGTCCGTCCAGCACGGTGGCGGTGTGGAGCATCATCAGGGGAAAGGACCAGCAGGCGTGCAGGAAGCCGAAGGCGGGCCGTACGGTCCCCTTCCAGGGCGAGTAGAAGCCCACCTCGTCGCTGATCTTTGCGTGGACCGCAGTGAGCGCGTCGTTGAGCCAGCTGTGGCCTGCCTCGTGGATGAGATCGCGGGCGAGAACCGCGGGCTCATCGGTGTAGTCGCAGAAGATGGTGCCGGGGAGCCTGGTGATGGACCAGCTGTCCAGGGTTTCGCCGAGCCGTTTGTGCCTCAGAAGGCAGAGCACCACCGCATGGTCGGCGAGGAGTTCACCGAAACCAGTCGCGTGGGCGCATTCGGCCGCTTCGGCGGTCAGGTCCAGCAGTGCGGACGGGGCCTTGGGGGTGCGGGGGCCCAGGACGTAGTAGGGGGTCTCGGAGGCCGGTGACCGGACGAGCCGGTCCACGCCGGGTGCCAGGACTGCACACGGCCCGAGCGCAGTGGCGGGCGGCGGACCGCAGGCGTCAGCGGGCGGCGGACCGGGGGCGGCGGGAGCCGTTGGTTCCACACCTACGTCGGGGTGGGTGCGGTACCAGTCGAACAGCACGGCGTCTCTGGTCCGCGCGGCGGCCTCGGCACCTTCGAAAGCGTGGTGGGACAGGCTGTACTGCTGGGCGACGCCGAACCGGGACGGCGGCCCGTCGGGGCTGACGACCTCACGCAGTCGGCGGTTGCGGTCCCGGTGCAGGTCGCGTACGGGGCCGAAGGCGAAGATGCGCTGGGGCAGGTCCATGGCGTGGCCTCCATGAGAGCCCGGGGCCGGGCCGTGCGACCCGGCCCCGGGGGTGTCCATCAAGTCTCGGTCAGGCGGCGGGCTACGCCTCTTCGGTGGTCGGCCAGCCCTCGGCCGAGACGCTCGAGGTGTGCGCAGTGCTGCGTACGGACTCGTCGTCGCCGCGCAGTTCGTCGACGGCGGTCAGGAAGTCCGTGATCCGGTCGTTGGTGTCCATGTCCATGTCCTTTCGGTCGGATGGTGCAGGGAACTGTTCGTGCGCGACCCGCGGCTGGGAGGAGCTCTGGGCCCGAGGCCGGTGCGGATCCGGGTGCGGGCAAGGGAGCGGTGTGGTGCGTCGTCCCCCGGGGTGCCACCGCGACGACGTGCAGGGCAGCGGGGCGTCACGTCGGTGCCGGTCCGTCGACGGCAGTGGCCGGTTCGGTGCCGGGTGCGGGGCACGGACAAGCGCAGCCCAGGCCCGGCACAGGGCGTTCGGCCTCCAGCGCCCGGACTGTTGTCGCGGCGGCGGCATCGAGGTGAGCGAAGAAGTCCGACCAGGTGTGGCCTGTGGCGGGCCGCAGGACCAGGTCGAGGACGGGAACGGTCCGACCGCTGTTCTCGCAGTTGAGGTCGGCCCGGCCGACCATCGCCTCGACGGCCTCCGGCAGTTGGGGGGTGGCCGCGGCAACTGCACGGCACAGTGCGGCGGCGACGGCCGCGTACTCGCCGCGGTCACGGGGCAGCAGCCCAACGCGCCGGGGGGCGGCTTCCACGTCGGCGCCGCGGTAGGCGTGCCCCTGGCAGCTGTCGTAGGTCACGCATTGCCAGCTCTGGGTGCAGACGTCGACCAAGGACCGGACTCCGGGTTCGATGGCCTGTCGCCACTGCGGGTGCGCCGGGTCGAGGTCGTCCGCTTCGTGGATACCGGGCAGACCGACAGTGTTGATATTGCCGTGCGCGCTGGTACGCAGGCGCACGGCGGGGCGCGGTGCAGCGGGGTCGTCCCAGCGGGCCAGGAATCCCTCGACATCCGCCATGGAGTTGGGGTTCCGTGGGTGCCAGCGCGTGGTGTGGCACCATGCTCCGGAACGATCGGCGGGCTGGGCGAGCAGTGCGGCGATGCCGTCGATCATGCGCATCCGATAGTCGCAGTAGGCGTCCTGATCCCCGGCCAGGTCGTAGCGCCACCGGGTGGCCACGCAGCCTCCGCCGCAGGTGGCCTGGTAGTCGCAGCTGACGCAGCGCTGCATCAAGGACTTGCCCTGCTCAAGAAGGCGGGAGGAACACTGCGCTTCGCGTACCGCGTCCTCGTCCCCGGCGTTGGGCAAGGACGTCAATCGTGCCTGGGGCCAGGGAAGTTCGTCGCAGCTGCCGAACCTTCCGTCCGGGTAGAGCGTGAAGACGTGGTCGCACTTGAGGTCGGTGAAGTGGCAGAACCCGGTCTCCAGGCCACGCAGCCGGCGAATGGCCGAGACGGCCGGTTCCAGTTTGAGGCGGGAGAAGTGGCCCTCGCCGATCCAGTGCGCGGTGGCCGCCAGGACGAAATCGGCGTAGTCGGCGGGGTGGATGGCCCAATCCGGAGCTCCGGCACCGTTGATGTGAAGCTGTTGCAGAGCGCGGCTGGCAGTGGTGCGGCGGCCGGTGGCCGCGGTGCTGCGGCGCACCGAGGAGTCGAAGCAGGGCACAAAGCTGACCGCGTTCACGGAGCCGAATCCGGCGATGTGGTCGAGGACGGCTTCGGCCCGGCCAAGTACGGCCGGTGTGACCGCGGCGATGACTCCGGCGGAGCGGCCCCGCTCAGCCAGCAGCCGTAGTGCGGCGGCCACGCGCGGGTAGACCGGTTGCCCGTCATAGCCCACGCGCCAGGCGTTGCCGCGAGCATCGCCGTCCATGGAGATGCCGATCTGCAGATTCGGGTAGTGCTCGTCAAAAAGGTCGAGCCATTCGTTGTCCAGCAGTACACCGTTGGTCTGCAGATTGACCCGGATCACCGAGGGCTGTCGGGCCAGCTCGGCCAGAATTAACGCGAGCTGGTCCTTGCCGGCGGTGAGCGGTTCCCCACCGTGGAGTTCCACGGCAAGTGGGCGGCCACGGAAGAGCTCGGCGAGTTGGCGCACCTGCCCTGGTTCTATTCGAGCCCCGCCCGGCGCTTCCTTCCGCTTCTCATAGCAGTAGAGGCAATCGATGTCGCAGGTTTCGCCACGCAATTTCATGATCACAGATACGGCATTGGCGGTGTCCTGGGCGTCGAGGCCACGATAGATTCGTTCCGTCTGTGCATGGTGTGCGGCCGAGCGATGCATCGAACTCCTTCCCTGCGTAGGCCTTGTAAAGTCGTGCTCGCAGACACATCGGAGGCGGCATGGTCGGATGACGTGAATGGCACTTCTTGCCGTTTGGTGGGCAGTTCTGGCGACGGGAGGGCCGGCCGCTTGCCGGCCTTTCGCGTACCAGGGCCAACGTGCCGGAAAATGGCGGGAGCGAGACGCCGCCTTTCGGTATTGGGAGATCACTGTACGCACCGTTGGCGTATGCCGCTAGGGACCTGTTTCAGCCACAAGTGATGTCTGCGCAGGGGTATTTGCGCAGGTCGCAGCCTTGATTCGGTGGCTTGTTCTGACAGGATTAAGACCTTCCTGTAGGGGGCATCCACTCGTGCAAGATGAGTGCGCGGAATTCGTCGACACGCCACCAATGAACCCTTGCAGCAATCTCCTTTGCCCTCTTCCCAGCCACCTGGTCGAAGCCTTAGCCTGTATTGCCGTCAGAGTCCGGACGATCCCCACACACGAGGGAGCGAAAGAACATGCCGCGATTGACGACGTCGAACTCGGTTATGTATGAACTCGCATCACAGAACCCGAACATGACGGATCTGGACCGGCTCACGAACCTTTACTGGGCATTGAGCTCCGTGCTGCGTGCCGAGGTACCCGGCGATGTGGTAGAGCTGGGCTGCAATGCCGGGCTTACCAGCGTGATGCTGGAAATGGTGCTGGAGGCGGAGTCACCGAGCCGCACACTCCACCTGTACGACTCCTTCGACGGTCTACCCGCCCCCTCGGAATCCGACCGATATTTGCGGGAAGGGGACTGCAAGGCAACGGCGGACGAGGTGTACGCCGCATTCGAGCGCTGGAATCTGCGTCGGCCGAAGGTTCACCCGGGCTGGTTCGATACGACGCTGCCGCGAGAGCTTCCCGAGCACGTGTCATTCGCCTATCTCGACGGGGACTTCTACGATTCCATTTTCACGAGCCTGACCTGTGTCTGGCCACGGCTGTCCGTCGGCGGCTCCGTGCTCGTGGACGATTACTGCGACCGGGAAGCGAGCCCACGGGCCTGGGATGGGCTGCCCGGAGTGAAAAAGGCCTGCGACGAATTCTTCGCCGACACCCCCGTGAGCGCACGCGTCCTTGTTGGCGCAGGAGATCTCGCGTTCGCAGAGTTCCGCAAGACCCAAGCCTGACGCTGCTCCTCCCGGCGCCGACGTTCCGGGGCCGGGCTGATCCTGAACTCACTTCCGGCAGCACGCCGGTCACCCATCTCCCGAAGCGCTAAGGATGGATTGTGCTGCACGATTCATTGAAGATCGGAAGCGTCGAAGGTCTGCTGTCTCCCGACGAGATCACCTATCTGACGGGCCGTGTCGCCGACGGCCTGGGCGCCGGCTCCCAGTTCACCGTGTCCGCGCGGCAGCGTTCGGTGCACTCGCTGTCGGGCGAGAGTCTGGCGCGGGTCAAAGAGGTCTACGAGCCGCGTGGCAGGGTGGAGTACGACGAGCTCCCGGCCGATGTCACCGAGGTTCTGGACGACGCGGTGGCGCGCCGCCTCGATGAGCTGCGCAGAGTCTTCCCCAGTGCCCGGCGGTCCATGGACTGGCTCTACGTGGAATACGGAGCCGGCCAGTACGTCACACCGCACGTCGACTATCCGTTCAACGAAATCGCTCCGGACCGGCCGAAGGTCGCCGCCGTGGGCATCGTCCTGCATGAGCCCCAGTCAGGCGGCGCATTCTTCGTGGAGACCGGCGGCGGCCATGCGCTCTGGGACGACCAGGGAGAAATCAAAGAAGGCGCCAACGATCACAATGCGTGGTTCACCGCGATGCAACGCACCCGGTGGCACGTCACCGGCCGACCTGGTGATGCCGTGTGCTGGGGCACCCAACTTGTGCACGGCACCGAGCCGGTGACCGCAGGAAGGGCAGGAAAATTCATCGGGTTCCTCGGCTCATAAGGCCCTGGCCCGCCGCACCCGACGCCGTCGGCACCGCGATTCCTGGCATGCCGTGTCGCGCCCAAAAAGCGCCGCCCCTCACCACCACTTCCCGGAGGTACGGACACCAGTGAAAACCGACTTTCCCTATTACCCCTCGCAGGACCGGCGTGGCGACAGGCTGACAGCCCCGGTGGCCGAGCGCAACGCCCGCCGCTCGCGAGGTGTGGCCGGCCGCATCGTATGGGCGCACTCCCTGTGGGTAGACCCGGAGCTGGAAAGGCGCTACGGAGGTGACCGCCATGCGCCCGACGTCAACCGCGAACGCGCGGCGCTTCTGTCGGGAGGCCGCCTGGACCCGCTCGCCATGCGGCCTCTTGACTCCCTCGTCTCGGTTTCCGGTCCCTTCATGAGCCGGCACACCAGCACCATCGGTCTCGATCCGGCCGACGAAGCCTTCGACCTCGTACGCCGCACGCACAGCGGCTACCTGTGCGAACTGGCCATTGGCATCGTCCAGCCCGGTGCCTCGCTGCACGGCGTCCCGCCGCAAGGACCGGATCCCCGCGAGCGCACCCCCTTCACCGCCGCAGTCCCTCGTGGGCGGGACACCATGGGCCGGGCCGTAGGGCTCCTGGAGTCGAGTGCCCACGAGCTGCTGGCCCAGTGGTACGACGCCTTCGATCAGGCGCGCGGCACCACGGACGGCGCCTCCCTGCCACCGTTGCGCTGGGCGCAAGGCGTATTTGCGCTGTCCGTACGCTTCGAGTTCTGCCGCCGGATACGGGATGAACCGGGGTTCACGTCCGAGGAACGTCAGCAGGCCGTAGCCCTCCTCCAGGAGGCCGGCGACGCACTACCCGGTCCCGGGACCTTCAGGGACAGCCTGCCCGGTGGCGTCCAGGGCTCTGCGATAAATGAACTGCTGTCCCTGTCCTACCCCTTGTGGGACCGGGTGCGATTCTGCCTCGATTCTCCCTTCGACGGTCTCAGATCGCTCCAGGACAGTCCAACGGCCGCAGATTGCTGCGAGGGAAGGCAGGGGGCATGAGTCACACCGCGATTCCGACAGGGACACTCACCGAGCCGGAGAGGGGGGACGAGCACGGCAGGCACCCCGCCCGATTTCCCTTCGTTGCACTGGAGGGCCTCAACGGTGCGGGAAAGTCGACCCTCAGGAACAGCCTGGAAGAATCCTTCTGGGCCTTAGGCATGAACGTGTACACCATCGGCCAGCATTCCTGGCAGTCACCGGGAGCCGCCCGCGTCATCCTGGACATCAAGGAACGCCGCCGCGCTCACCCACCGGAGCGCATCCAACTCGCCTACCTGGACGACCGCAAAGCACAGGGCGAGAACATCCTCTCCCGGGTCCTGCAGGAAGTGCCGGTCATCGGGGACCGCTCGTTGGTCAGCGACATCGTCTACCTGGAAGCTCTGGACGGCATACCCGCCGAAGAGACCTTCGCTCTCTACCGGCGGCATGCGGTGCTTCTGCCCGATGTGATCGTCCACGTGGACGTGCCGTCGGCCACCGCCCTGGCCAATCTGGAGAAACGGGAACGCCAGCGCAAGCCGCACGAGAATCCCGAACAGATGCGAGCACTGGCCGATACCTACGAATCGGTACTGTGGGCGCAGCGGCTGGCAGGCCTGCCACCCGTCCTGCGCTACCGGCCCCAAATAGCCGAGGACAGGACCTCGTACACGAACAGGGACGACCCCATCGGCCGCCGCATCCTCGCCTCGCTCGGCCTCGCCTCCTGACCTGCCCGCGATACCCTCTGCCGGCTGCGCAGTGAACGCAAACGGGGAAGAAGGGAAGCGCCGACCATGAGGGCACCGGGGCGGGCGATCGTACTCGCGGGAACATCGGGCGCGGGCAAGAGCTCAACGGCCGCAGTACTCCAGGAAATCCTCCCCGAGCCCTTCCTCGTCCTGGGCCTGGACACCTTCTTCGGCATGTTGCCGTTCCGGTGGACCAGTGAAGGAACGGCGAGTGCCGAGGGGTTCTCCTACCTCCGGGACACCGATCCGCAGGACGGTGCCACACGTCTGCGGATCGGCCACGGCGCGGTCGGCGCGAACCTGCTGGCCGGCATGCGCCGGGCGGTCGACGGGCTCCTGCAGGAAGGCAACAACGTCATCGTCGACGAGATGCCGATCGACGCCGGGGTCATTCCAGCCTGGCAGCGGGATCTCCGGGACCGTGAGGTGATGTGGGTATACCTCACGGCCCCCCTGGCGGTGCTGGAGGCAAGGGAAGCCGAGCGATTCCCCGAGAGGTTTCGCGGACTCAGCAGAGGCCACCTCGACGTGTGCGCCCCGGAAGCCTTCGACCTCGTCATCGACTCCGCCGAACTCGACCCGAAGGAGCGCGCCCGCCGTATCGCGGCAGCGCTTCCGCCCCGTCGTTGACCGAACCTGGGCAGGTGCCCCGATGTCCGACACCCGGCACGCAATATCGGTCGTGCCGCTGCGGCGCAACCGTGACTACAACCTGTGGTGGGCAGGTGCGGCAGCGTCCCAGACCGGCAGTTTCATGATGACGGTGGCCGTGCCCATGCTCATCCTGACGGACAGCGGTTCGGCCACCGGGGCCGGCCTCGTCGCCGGTGCCGCGACCGTGGCCAAGTTGGTCTGCTCGGTGCCCGCGGGCACGCTGGCGGATCGCTACTCCCGCCGCCGCCTACTCCTCCTCTCCTCCTTCATGCAACTGGCCGCCGTTGCCTCGGTCTTGGCTGCGGTGGCCGTGCACAACGTTCGGCTCGCCCACCTGGCGGCCGCTGCGCTCGTGGAAGGCGCGGGCTACGCCCTCCACACAGCCACCGAGTTACCGCTGCTGCGCAGGATCGTGCCCCCGTCGCAGCGCCGCACCGCGCTCGGCCGCGAGCAAGGGCGCAAAGCGGCAGCGCAGTTGGCCGGCCCGCCGTTGGGGGGCATGCTCTTCTCATGGCACCCCTGGGCGCCATTCCTTGCCACCGCGCTTTCCTTCCTCGGTGTGACCGCGGCCGCGCTGACGATGCGGTCCTCACTGGGCCCGGAGGGTGAGCCCCGATCGTCCCTAACTCCTCTGCTTTCCGGTGCCGTCGACGGATTGCGCTACGTCCGCCGCAGTTCGTTCATGAGCCATATGCTGCTGTGGTTTGCGCTGGTCAACGGAGCTTTCGCGGGCCTTGGCCTGCTCCTCGTCGTACTCTGCCATGACCGTGGAGCTTCACCCGCCGCAGTGGGCATGGCCCAAGCGGTCGGCTCCATCGGAGCGGTCTTGGGGGCCTTGGTATCGCCTTGGCTGACCGCGCGCCTGACTCATCATCAGCTTCTCAAGCTCGCTTCATGGGTACTGGTTTTCGGAGCCGCCGCCATGACCGTCCCTACCTCCTCCGCCCCGCTCACCGGCCTTGCGTATGGCAGCTCTCTCTTCCTCACTCCCGCCGTGAACGTCTCCTTCATGAACCACATGGTCCAGACCGTCCCGGAGGCGCTGACCGGACGTGTGTCCATGACGATGATGACGGGTGCCCGCAGCCTGAACTGGCTGTTCGTCATGGCATCCGGGGCCATGGCCGACTGGTGGGGCCCCTTCGTGCCCCTCCTCGCCCTGTCCTTCCTGTTCGCGGTCCTGGCCTGCACCAACCACCTCAGACGCAGACCGTCGGCTCAGCCTCGAAGGAGTCGGAAGGGCCCCTGCTGAGTACGGGGAGCGACATGCCTCGAGGAACAGCCGCGCCACACCGACACCCGTCGGTGGGCATACCGGCCTATCACTCTCTGAGCCACAAGGACCTCGTCCGCTCCCTGGGCTCGGCGCGAACGGCGTGGTCATGGCGTCCGGCCAACGCCCGGGACATCGCTCTCGTTCTCTACGGTCGGCCTGTAGAACTCACTGAGTGACTCCGTCGGGGATCTTGAGGTTCCAAGGTCATTTGCCCTGGCGCCACCACAGGGGTCGCGGTAGCCCGCGGGCGTCGAGGTATTGCTGGAAGGCCGTGGGCCGGCGCGGGCGGTAGGCGGAGCCTTCGGGTTCCTGCTCGCTGAGGCGCTCGATGTTGATGGCGATCGCGGTCAGGACGTGCTGGACATGCGTCTTGGCCCTGCCGTGGTAGCGGCAGCGGCGGGCCCGATGTCCGTTGGCGAGTTCGTTCACCGTTCCCTCGACGCCGGAACGGGAGGCATACAACCGCTTCCACTGCAGGTTCTGCTGGTCAGCGCGGTTGCGGGCCTGGATCTCGTGCAGGTGGCGGGGAAGGAAGTTGATGGTGCGTCCCTTGCGGGGATCGTTGGACCGGGTGCACAAAGCGCGCTGGGGGCACGGGGTGCAGTGCCGGGCATCGAACGTCACGACCGTGTAGGGCGCCATGGCGGGCGGCTCCGCCCAGTTTCCGCTGGTATTGCCGTTGGGGCGGGTGACTTGGCGGTGGTCGAAGTCGATGCGGAATTCCTCGCGGGCGAAGCCGGTCCGCTCCTTGCGCTGCCAGGGCCCGCCGCCCTTGAGCGGGCCGACCAGGGCCACGCGGTGGTCACGGGCGGCGGTGTCGAATCCGGCTTCCCAGCCGGCGCTCACAGCGCACTGCCTTCCCAGCCGGCGGCGCAGCCCTCGAACCGAACCGACAGCCTCCAGCGCTTCGACAACCGCTGAACCGCACAGCACACGCACCGAGAACGCGGCCCGGTGCGAAGCCTCTGCGGCACGCACACAGAGCGCAGCTGACCATTACCGGAAAGTAACTTAGTGTGCGCGTTGAAGTCTCGGGTAGCCGGACCGTCGGCTGTACGGCAGGCAGCCACCGCACGACAGACGGGCTGCCGGTACGCGTGGCCCGGGCAAGGGAAAGGACCCGTCCACATGGTCGCCTCACGTCGGCTTCGCACCATATTGTTCCCGCTGGCTGTGGTCGTCTCCACAGCCACCTTGGGCACCGGAGCCGCTATGGCCGCCTCGGAGGACAAGCCCTCCGAGGCCACGCCGAACACCGCCAAGCAGCGCCCCACCTGGGCCATCGCCCACCGGGTGCTGACCACGGGCGGGGTGACCACGGCGCTCAAGAACGGGGCCAACGCGCTGGAGATCGACGCCACGGCCTGGCGCAAGGGCTGGTGGGCGGACCACGACGGCACCCTCACCAGCTCCGGCGACACCATGTCGGACATGTTCGACCAGGTGGCAAAGGACCATGACGGTGGGCGTCAAGTCTCCTTCGTCTGGCTGGACATGAAGAACCCCGACTGGTGCGACAGCAGCGACCCCAAGTGGCGCCACTGCTCGGTGGCCGCCCTGCGGGACATGGCGCGCCAGAAGCTGGAGAGCAGGGGCATCCGGGTGCTCTACGGCTTCTACGGCAAGGAGGGCGGCAGCGGCTGGAAGAACGCCCTCAGCGACCTCAACTCCAAGGAAGCGGTCAGCTTCAGCGGCTCCTACACGCAGGTCCGGGACGGCTTCGCCGAGCACGGGCCGAACATCCCCGGCAACCAGCGTGTGATGGACAACGGCCTGTTCAGCATGGCGTTGAAGTTCGGCGGCATCCGGGAGGGGTTGAGGGCCGGGGGGAAGGCTCGGGACGCCGGAGAGCTCGCGCAGACCGTCGGCTGGACGGTGGGCAAGGGCGACAAGAAGCGCGCCGCCACCCTGCTCGACTCCTCCGGCAAGGGCGCCGCCGTGGACAGCCTGATCTACGGCAATCGGATGTCGTGCTACCCGGACGGCGTCAGCGGCCTGAAGGGCTGCGGCACGGACGACAGCGCAGTACGGGAGTCCCTCGCGTACATCACGGACTACGTAAAGGCCCACCCGGACACCCGCCGCATGGCCACCCCGCGGGACATCCCCTTCGGCAGCTGACACTCCATGCCTTGACGCTTCGAACCGCCCGCCCTGCCGTACTGAAGCGGGCGCTTCCGGCGTGCCCACCTGGCGCTCCGCGCACCGTCCGGAGCGCCAGGCACCGCACGGGAAACCCACCTGGCCGATGAGGATGCCGCGCAGCGCCCATGTGCCTGACTTCGGATCGTCCCGAACTCGCGTCACTCACCGTGGAGTTGGGGAATCCTCCTACTCGTGAGCGCTGATCACGCCGCCGGCGCTGAGCACGATGTAGATGCCGTTGGCGTCGAGCCCGACGTCGTGCTGGTTGGTCTCCAGCGTGGCGGCCACGCCGTCGTGGCCGAGGATCTGCGCGCGGTAGCGGAGTTCGCCGACCTTCGTCACCTTTGCCGTCCAGCCGCCCGCGAGCTTGAAGGTGCCCGGTCCCTGGTGCTCGCCGCCCATCCAGGAATGGATCTGGCCGCCCGTGGTCAGCACGACGTACATGCCGTTGGCGTCGAGCCCGGCGTCGCGCTGGTTGGCCTCGAACGTGGCCAGGACGGAACCGCGATTGACGATCTTGACACGGTAGTGCAGCTCACCGAGCTTCTGTATCTCGGCCTTGCTGCCGTCCACCAGGGTCTGGGTGCGCGCCGACGATCCCGCCTTGCCCGGAGCCGCGGGCGAGCTGCCCGACTGCTTGCCCACGGCGCCCGGCTTGGTGCCCCCCTTGGCGCCGGGGCCCGCCTTGGCGTCGCCCTTGGCACCGGGGTCATCCTGACCATCGGCGCCCTGCGCTTCGGAGGAGGGGCCCGCGCTGTTGGGCTCGGCGGCGGCCGCGCTCCTGTCCGTCTGTCCCGCGGGCTTCACACCGGCGGCGTCCGAGCCGGAGCAGGCGGTCATGGCCAACGCGGCGGCTGCGGTCAGGGCCGCGGCGGCGACGCGCAGGGTGCGGCGACGGGCAGCGCGGACAGTGGTGCTGGAGCTCATTTCGGGTCCCCCCGGGACGGTCGGTGTCGGTCGCTCTTCGCTACGACACCTACTCTGATCGGGACCCCTATCGCACGGCTGCCGCTCCACTAACATCCGGCTAACACGGGCGTGATCAGGGGGAAGGACGCCAAGGAGGACCCGCAGAACCAGTCCGCAGCCGCCTGGTCGGGGAACACGCAGCCGCTTGCCGGAACCAGGAGCATCCGACAGACCCCGGTCACAGCCACAGGCGCCCCGCCCCACAGTGACCGGAGCTCTCAGGGCACTCAGAAGTCACGCGCCCCACGGACACGACCTCACAGGGCAGTACAACTAGGCCCGACACAAAGTCGAGCGCCGGATCAGCCTCCTCAGGCAGGCCCGAGGCGTGGCGACACGCTACGAGCAACTCGCCGTCCGCTATGAAGCCACCATCCAACTCGTCTTGATACGCCAGGCGGTGTGACCGCATCTCCATCGCGCCCCGGGCGCCCTCCCGCGGCTGCACTACAGTTGGCCCACCATGCCCGATCTCTTCGGAATCAACCATCTGACTCTGTCCACGACCGACCTCGACCGGCTCGTGACGTACTACACGGAGTTGCTCGGAGCAGCGCTCGCGTTCGAGCGCGCTGCAACCCCTTCTGATCCTCGGATCGCAGTCATCGATGTCGGCGGCGACGACCACCTGATGATCGTCGAAACCGCTACGGCACCCACCACTGATCTCGATCCCCTCAGCAGGGCGGGATGGGGGCTGCGCGTGGGAACACACGCGCAGCTGTGTGAGGTTCGCGAACACATCCTGGGCGCCGGGTGGCCGGTCGGACAGATCGAGACACTGCCCACGCAGTGGACGATGACAGCTCGCGATCCCGATGGACGCCCTGTGGACGTTCGAGCCCATCGCCCACGTACCGCATCGCCGTCACCCACCACTGACTAACGGCTACCCCGACGTTCAACACGCCCTAACTGAGACGCAGGGCAGCGATGGTGCGTTCGGCCATCTTGGACTCGCCGAGGGAGTTGGGGTGGATAAGGGCGAGGCTGCCGCTGGGGAGTACAGGTTCGATCCAGCGGGTGCCGATGGGCCGGCAGGCGTCGTGCCCGTCGGAGGCGGCGGCCATGTCGACGAAGGTGGCGCCGGTCTCGGCCGCGGCCCGCTGGATGACGCGGTTGAGGTGGGCCTGCAGGTTGCGCAGGTAGGGGACGTCGCCGGAGGCGATGGGCATCTTCGCGAAGCAGGAGGGGTCCGCCTTGGCCGGGAGGATCCAGGGATAGCCGAGGATGGCGATTCGGGCGTCGGGTGCCTTCGCCTTGACCGCCCGCAGCGCGGCGGTGACGGCCGGGCGGGTGTTCGTGTCGATTCTTTCGTCGAAGGCGTTCTTGAAGAGGTCCTTGCACGGGCTGCCCTGGCCGCCGCTGAGCACGCCGGCTGCGCCGCAGGCGATGACCGCGCTGATGAAGGTGTTGCTGTCGTTCCCGCCGATGGTCATCGTGACGAGCTTGGTGCCGTGTTTGACGGCGTCCAACTGCGGGGCGACGCCGGGGTATTGGGTGGCGGTGAGGTCCTTGGTCTGGGCTGCTCCGCAGGTGACGTCGGTGAGCTGGGCGCCGGTGCGCCGGGCGATGACGTGGGGGTAGTTCACTGTCGAGCGGGCGCACAGCAGGGGTGCGGTCGGGTCGAGGGGGAGGTTGCCGGAAGCCGCGCTGTAGCTGTCGCCGAGGGCGACGTAGGGCAGGGACGAGGCGGCGGTGGCCGGGGCGGGGGCCGCGAGACCGAGGGTGGCCGCGGTGGCTGCCGCCGCGGCGAGGGCGGGCAGGCGGCGCGTACGGGCACGGTGCTGCATTCGGTTCTCCTTCGCAGGCGTGGTGCGCTGGGTCGTACAGGAGCCGCGCGACCTCCGGCGGGGTGCGGCTCGGACCCCGCCGGAAGGCGGTACGTATCGCAGGTGCGCAGGGTGAGAGCAGTGCCGGGTGAGGTGGAGGGCATCAACGGCGTTGCTGTGTCGGGTATTTCAGCGGCGCTCCGGTGAAGTTACTGACACGTTTGAATAAGAGTCAACAGCCTGGATCGAATTCGGAGGCCCTCGCTCACGTACGCTCATGCCGCGCCCTGGCGAAGCCTGCGAGCTGGGCGTTCGCGGAGGCGGGCCGCTGCACAGCCACTCACCACGGCGTACGCACGGTAGGGAACGGACAAGCCCGAGCCGAGCGGCGCAGGTCCGCAGCGGAAACTCGACACTCCGCTGATCCCTCACCGGCACGGCCGCCAGCTGGAATCAACTCGTGCCGATCGCCTCAGCCGCGACGACCCGCTCCTTCCCCCAATCGCCGCCCGCGGCACCACTGACCTGGCCTTCGTCCACCGCTCCTCCGATCTCTAGGGAACGTATGCGGTTGTGATCAAGAGGAAGTTCGCGCCATGGACGGTCCAGGCAATGACCTGAAGAGCGAGTGATCGTTGGGCAGGGCATGAATCACTTCAAGCGCGCCCTTGCCGGGCTGGTCGGCACAGTGGCAGTCCTGAGCCTGGCGTCGGTCTCTCCCGCCCACGCGGCTGACGGGTACGACCGATGCCCTGTCGGCTACTACTGCATGTTCTCGGGTCTCGATGGCACCGGAGACATGATCATGCTGCGGACGAGCACGCCGGACCTGCAGGCAGTCGGAATGAACGACCGGGCCAAATCCGACTGGAACCGAACCTCTTCGACCATCTACCTGTGGTCCGATGCGAACTACACCGGGTGCACGTCTGTCACGTCCGCCGGTCCGACGGGTAAGGGCGACTTCTCCCCGACGTATCGGGACTTCTTCAGCTCGGTACAGTTCGACGGACCGGGCGGCCCGTCCTGTGGTACGCCGCCCAGCGACGAGGACTAGCGCGTACCGAGTCGTGATCAATCTATGGGAATCGTTCACACCGCGGTCCCTGTGCCGCTAGATCTTCTTGCGTGACGCAAGCGCAACTGACAGATGGGGAATGGAAGTTCATCGGGCCGTACCTGCCGGTTGGCGAGTACGGCCCGTATCCCAAGCGGCTGCGGCAGCAGTTCGAGGGCGTGATCTGGCGGTTCAAGACCGGCGGACAGCGGCGGGAGATGCCACGGGAGTCCGGCCCCTGGCCTACCGTCCACAATCGCTTCAGCCAGTGGCGGGACGCCGGCGTCTTCGAAGCCCTGCTGCAGGGCCTGATCGCCGAGGCCGCCAAAAGGGACGAGGTGGACCTGTCGCTGGTCAGCGTGGACTCCACCACCGTCCGGGCCCACCGTGACGCCGCCGGAATGCAACTCACTGACGATGTCCTGGCCGCTTTGGAGACGTCGCCGCCGAGGAGGAGAAGGTCCGCCCAAAAGGGTCACTTCGGAAGGACGGAACGGGCAATACGCCGAGGACGCCCCCGAGTGAGAAGAGCGAAGGCGCATCCGGCGCCGACACAGGTTCCGGCTGAAGGCCGCCCTGCCCGGGCGCTCGCGAGGCGGGCAGACCAGCAAGATCCACCTTGCCGCCGACCGTAAGTGCCGCCCGCTGACGATCGTCCTGACCGCGGGTCAAGCCGCGGACAAGCCCTCAGTTCATCCCCGTCCTGAGCAAGGTTCGCGTCCCTGGTCCGGTCGGCCGTCCCCGCACCAGGCCGGACGCAGTCGCCGGTGACAAGGCGTACTCCTCTCGTGGCAACCGCGCCTACCTGCGCAAACGTCAGATTAAGGCCGTCATCCCGAAGAAGAGAGACCAGACCGCGCACCGGAAGAGGAAGGGCCGCAGAGGCGGCCGGCCGGTCAGCCACGACGCCGAGCTCTACAAGATGAGGCACACCGTCGAGCGCCTGATCAACAAGCTGAAAGCCTGGCGAGGCATCGCCACCCGGTACGACAAGATCCCGGACAGCTACCTCTCGGGCCTTCACCTGCGCGCCTCGATGATCTGGCTCAGAGACCTCACGAGAACCACCCTTTGATCACAACTCAATACGCGCCCTAACTCACCACGTCCTCCGCCCCCCCTTGCGGCCACCGCAGAGGACGGAGGACGGCTGGTCGCGCCCGCCCCCCTTGAGGCGACTGACGACTCTCGAGAGAGGGGCACGAGCGCCGCACAGCCCCTGGCGCTGGTGGATCGAAACAACCAGCAGCGGGAGCGATCAACCGGCGCTGAGCTGCTGCTGCTGAGCTGCTTGGTAACGCGCCCGGCGGCCCTGAGTTTCCGCACGCAGGGGATGCAGTGGCAGCCGGCGGCCGTCCCCGCTCAGGCGCATTCCAGAGACCGGACCACCGTCATGTCCGACCGGCCCTCAGGCGCGGCAGCGCAGCATCTCCAGCGGGGGATTGGCGTGGAAGTCCGTCCAGAAGTCCGCACCGAACTCGCGCACGCCGGCATCGGAGATCTCCAGCGGGACCCAGGTCAGCTCGCTGAATCCGGCCGCCTGCAGACACTTCTCGTAGACCTCGCGACGCGGACAAGCGCCGACGAACGAGACCGGCGGGTCGAGCAGCGCCGTGACCCGCACTCGCGGTCCGGTCTCGATCTCCTCGCCGGTCGGCTCGCAGAGAAAGCCGTACTTGGCCAAGGACGGTCCGTCGAAGCGGTAGTCGGGCCTCTGGGCGAGTACGAAGAACCCGGCACCGGGCTTCAGGCTCCGGTGCACGTTGCGGCACATCCGCTCCATAGCGGCGACGTTCTCCGCGTAGTTGAGCAGCTGAACCGCTGTGGCAACGTCGAACTGTCGCCCAAGGGGCCGCAGTTCGGAGACATCGCCTATCTCGTAGCGCACACCCAGCGGATCACGCTCCTCGAACGCCCGCGCCACGGCGACCATTTCCCCCGAGATGTCGACGCCGAACACCTCCGCGGCGCCGCGCCGCTTGAACTCCCTGCTGTAGAAGCCGGTGCCGGAGGCCAGGTCGAGGACCGACTTCCCGCGTACGTCCCCGACCATGGCCAGGAAGCTGGGCACCTCCCCGTACTGCGCCAACGGCAGGCTCTTGAAGCCCTCGAACGCCTCACCGATCTCGTCGTACTGCTGCGCGCTCACCGTGCTGTTCTCCCCTGTACGCCGTCATGTCCTTGGCCGCGGCCCCGTCACCGGGACACGCCACGGCCTCTGGCGGGCAGTCTCCCCGCGCCCCGGCAGACCGCCGTACTGGCAGAAGCCACAAAGATGCGGCCACCGTCCCGGCCTCCCGTACAGCGGGCGGGACGATGTCGAGCGGATGACGGGACAACCTCGGTGCGAACATCGGCCCGCTCCTGGGACGCCTCCCGGCCGCCTGGCTCGGCGTGCAGCGGGCGATCCGCATAGATCCGCACGGATCCGCACGGATCCGCACACAACCGGTGTCAGCGGCTCCTCGTTCCCACCGCTCGCTTGCCGTGATCAGCTCACACCGGAGGTGCGGCGGTACGGGCTCGATGCCTGGTGTGCGCGAACTGCGTCGCGGGGCGCCCGGCTGAGGGCCTGATGGCGTACCGAGCGACGGCCTGACCGGCCGCCCCAGCCCGTCGGGTCCCTGCCCACGGGCTGGCGGCTCCGGGATGCTCGTGATGGTTCCTGGATTCACGCCCTGGTGAAGCGACCACTTGGCTCGCCCCGCAGTCGGCCGGCCGGAAGCCTGCGGCCGAACGCGACCAGCAGGAGGTCCTGGGCGGTGCCGTACATCGGGGAGCCGGAGCCGTACGACCAGTCCAGATCGTCGGCGCACAGTCGCACTCCCTCGACATCGGCACCGAAGAACTTCAAGCTGCGCGGGCGGATCTCGTCGAGCAGGATGCGCAGCCGGTCCTCGGGGACGCGCCGGTCGAGGCCGAGGGCGACGCTGATGTCCAAGCCGTGCACCACGTCGTGGCCGAGAGCCGATGCGTACCCGCCGACCGGTGGCGTCCAGGGATGATGAGCGTTGTCCCGCAGGAGCGCGGCCAGTTCGGTGGTCGAGTGGGCAGCCGCGTCCCTGCGGGCGACTATGTCGGTCATACGGTGCAGACTGCCGCGCGCCTTCACCAGCTCGCCGATCGTCGCGGGCAGCGAGAGCCGAAACCCCATCGACATATGAGCCGCGACTTCTCGCACCCGCCATCCCGCGCACAGACTCGGCTCATTCCACTGGAATGCCTGCAAGCCGTCGAGCAGATCGGCCAACTCCTGGCGCTCTGCTGCGATTGCGGCTCTGACGTCGGCCTCTTTTCCCGAACGGGCTGTCGCGTTCTCCATGAGATCCAGCATGTGGTCGGCCAGTCCATACGTCCAATAGATGGAAATGCTGGCATCTATAATCGTTGCGTATGGAACTCCGCCAGCTCCGCTACTTCCTCGCCGTCGTCGAGGAAGGCGGCTTCACCCGCGCCGCGGCCCGGCTGCACCTGGCCCAACCGGGCCTGAGTACGCAGATCCGTCAACTCGAAAAGGAGCTGGGGCAACCGTTGCTCGACCGCTCCGGCCGCTCGGTGGCGCCGACCGAAGTGGGCCGGGCCGTCCTGCCGTACGCGCGAGCCGCGCTGGCCGCCGCAGACGCAGTGCGACAGACGGTGGACGAGTACACCGGGCTGCTGCGCGGCCGGGTCACGCTCGGCCTGGTCTCCGGCGCCACCGGCCACGCCTTCGACGTGGCCGCGTTCCTCGCAGACTTCCACAGCAGCTATCCCTCGGTGGAGGTCGCACTCACCGAGGACACCTCCGAGCGGATGCAGGCCGCACTCGTGGCCGGCGAACTCGACATCGCCCTCCTCGGACCCACCGAGGAAGCACCCCCGCCCGGCATCTCCTTCCAGATGGTGATCGACGCTCCACTGGCCGCCGCCGTCGCCCCCGATCACCCACTCCTCACCCACGCCGACCGCACCAGCGTTCCGCTGGCCGAACTGCGCGACCGGCCGCTGATCTGCCTGCCGCGCGGCACAGGAGTGCGCGCGGTGCTCGAACGCGCCTGTGCACAAGCCGGGTTCCGCCCCCAGATCGCCTTCGAAGCGGCAGCCCCACATGTCCTCGCGCAACTGGCCGCCCGGGGCCTGGGAATCGCCGTACTGCCGACCGGCGACGGCCCCGCCCCGGACGGACAACTGCGCACGCTGCAGATCGTCCGCCCCCAGATGCGCGGCCGGGTCGCACTCGCCTGGCGCACCACCGGCCCCGCGAGCCCTGCATCCAGAGCACTCCTCGACCGCCTACGCGAGTCCCTGCCCAACCTGTCTCAGAACGAGGGCCTGTCTTCAAACTCTTCTCGCCCAGAGCGAGCGTGAAGCCAAAGACCGTCCTGCGACTGTTCGTTGCCGTGGTGCGCTTCTCGGTCTCCGTGTCGTACGGGCACGAGGCGTGCTGGTGGACCATCAGCCACGCGCCGCCCCGCCGCTGGAACACTCGCGTGCCCCGCCCCCAGAGTTCGACGTCCTCGCCGTCCGGCATCTGCGCGGTCATCCGGTCCATCCCCCAGGACACCGCGAGGTCGCCGTCGACCAGTACCTTCAACTCCGGTACGTCCTGTCGGTCGCAGCGGGGAGTTGAGGGCAAGTCGATGGCGATAGCGTCTGCTCGGGCCAGGGGGGCCGGGGGTGGGTCGTGCGGTAGCCGCGGACTGGCTTGTCGGTCTTGCGTGGGCGCGTGGGCAGTTCGGCAGGCTGTCGCCATGGAAGCGGGCGCAGACGCTCTCCTTGCCGAGCCCGTGCGGGACCGAGTGGCGCACCGAGTTGACCGGGATAGTGGAGCCCTGGCCGGGACGATGTGCGATCGTATCGGGCGGCTCGGCGGAAATGTGGAGTCATGCAGGTCGCAGCGGTGGACCGCCAAGGGCGCGCCTGCTCCCCGGGCGGACGCGCCTCCGCCGCCAGAGAGATCTTTTGCGCACGCTCGGCGAGGCACATAACGTCATTACCCCATGCACCGCATGCGCCACCCAGAGTGATGTTGTGTGCTGTGGGCCCACCGCACGCGAGAGGACTTCCATGAGCAAGCGCTCCATACGCATGTCTCTCACCCTGTCCGCCGCTGCGGGCATCATCGCCTTCGGCGCAGTGCCCTCCGCTGTCGCGCAGCCCCACGGCGGCGGTGACGCCATCTATCTCGGGCGGGTGGTGGCCAAGGGCGGCCTGACCATCCGCACGGAACCCACGACCAGCGCAGCCGTGCTCGACCGCGTGCCATACGGCGAGCGGCTCGCCATCGTCTGCAAGGCCTCGTCTCAGCCGGTCCACGGCAACGCCCGCTGGTATCTCCTCGTCGGCCTGGACGAGGAGGCCGAGGACAACCTCCAGTTCGGCTGGGCCCCCGCCTCCGCCATCGCCAACATCGGCCCGGCCCCCGCCTGGTGCTGACCGTATCCGTGCTGCGCAGCGTGCCCCGCACCTGCCGGGGCACGCATCAACAGGGTCCGGCTCATCCCGGCATCGCGCGTGCGCAGACAGCGCCGCAGGCCCACTGTGGGGTCTGCCGCCCGTTCTGCGGACATCCGACGGACCACACCCTTTGGCCCAGTACGTATCTCCTCGTTCGTCGCGCGGAACGCGGACGAGGCGCATGAATCAGTCAACCGCAGGCGCACGCGGCGCAGAGTGATCGCGAGAGAGCGCGGGGGCAAGGCCTGACTCAAGTGGCGCATGACGGACGTCGGATTCGAGGCGACCTGGTGCTACGAGCCGGCTGCCGACGTCTGGCCGCTGGGTCTTGCTGTCTGGTGGGTGCCGGGTGGGGTGTCAGGGGGCGGTGACCGCTCCACGGGCCGGCGATCCGGCATGGCAGCCGGGTCAGGTGCGGCGGCCGGTCAATTTGCGGAGGAAGTCCTTCACTGTGTTGCGGAGGCCACGGCCGCCTTGGTTGGGCTTCGGGCGGGAACTCTGGCTCGCTGTGGGGGCTTTGGGGAGGAGTTCGTCGAGGCGTGCGGCCACGACCGGGGCTGCTTTCTTCAAGTCGTCGCGCATCCCCTGCGCCTTCTCGGGACCGATGTTGTATGTGGTGAACAGGGATTCGGGCAGTTCGTCGGCCTTGTTGAGCCTGGCCGCCAGGGCCGTCAAGGCGATCATGGAGTTATTGCTGGTGCTCTTGTCTTTCTCTTCGAAGAATTCGAAGAACTTGTTCCCCTTATCGTGCTCGCCGAAGGCCCCGTACTTCTCGAGGATTCCATGCATGTCGATGAGGTCTTTGTCGCGTTTCTCGTTCGCGCCCATGGCATCGGTCTTCATACGGATGCAGTCCGCCTCCGAGAGCACCTTGATGCCGTTCTTCACCTCGGGCTCGCTCTTGACGGGGAGGGTCGTGACGAGTTCGAGTTCCACGTAACGGTCCGCCGCCATGACCTCCAGTGCGTGGGACCCGGCTTTCTGACGGACCGTGTACCCCTTCGCTTCGAGGGCCGAGGCGACCTCCATGGTGCGCCCCGCCTTCCCGTCCCGCACGAGGATGTCGATGTCATCGGTGGGACGCGCCGTCAGCCCGTGCAGGACCAGCGCCAGACTCCCGCCGAGCACCAGCTGGTCGTTCGCGCCCACAGCGATTCTCGCGACGGCATTCTTCTCTTCGATGGACATCTTCTCGGGCGGGGACGAGGCAGTCTGCTGCGCGCCGGGCTCACCGGCCCGCTGGACGGTTTCGGCGCGAGGGTGTGTCACCTGGCCGTGCTGCCCTTCCAGGGCGAGAGCGCGTACCACGGCGGCGTTGCCCGCCGTACGTTGCAGTGCGGCGAGCGCGGCATCCCGGGTAGGCGCCGCGGAGGAAGCCGCCGGCCGGCGGCGGGTCGGGCGCGGCGTGCGGGAGGTGCTCCAGGCCGGTGCGGTGCCCTGCTGCCGGGTGGTGCTCAAGGAGGTTCCCTCTCCGCTGTGTCAACGCATGGTTCACCGATTACCGTCCCCCGCGCGGGCGGGAGGCGGCAAGGGCCGAACGGGCAGAGCGGGGTGTCAGTTAGGGAATGCAGGTCAACAACTCGCCGCCTTGATTGCCGGTGAGCAGGTGATTCTTCAGCAGTGACTGCTTCGCAGACCGCCGTCACGGCTTCAGGCCGATTCTGGCCTTCTCGGTCTCCGTGCCGTACGGGCACGAGGCGTGCTGGTGGACCATCAGCCACGTGCCATGCCATCGAATGCCGTTGAAGGTTTTTGGGCCTGAGCGTGCCAGGATGCCCGGGACGCGACCGCCAGTACGTCGACGGGCAGGAGCCAGTCATGATCAACGGTGCACATGTCATTCTCTACAGCCAGGACGCCGAGGCGGACCGCGCCTTCATCCGCGACGTCCTCGACTTTCCCGGTGTCGACGCGGGCGGTGGCTGGCTCATCTTCAAACTGCCCCCGGCCGAGGTGGCCGTGCATCCGACCGACGGCCCACCCCGGCACGAGTTCTACCTGATGTGTGACGACCTTGATTCCCAGCTCGAAAAGTTCCGCGCGCAAGGCGTCGAGATCACCCGCGCGGTCAGCGAACAGCGCTGGGGAAAGCTGACCGCGATCAGACTCCCCAGCGGCGCCGAACTCCCGCTGTACGAGCCGCTGCACCCCATCGCGCACAGCCTTTAACTTTCACAGTACCCGGCTCAGTGTGGCGCATCGTGGGGCGGCCACACGGCTGCGGTCGGGCCGGTCCACCATGGACGTGAGGCGTGTGCGTCCCGTACGGCCGGTGGAGACGATCGAGGCCGTCCGTGTGATGCCGGTACGGCACACCTGACAGGCGGGGGGAGCGTGCACGACAACCTTCAACAGGCGGCCGAGGCCCAGTCGGTGTCCGTGGTGGACCTGGCCCAGGAGCTGATCCGCCGCCCCAGCCGGGCCGGGATCGATGACTACGGCCCCGTTCTCGACGTGCTGGAAGCCTGGCTCAGCGGCCGCGCCGTGCCGCACCGCAGACTGCACGATGCCGCAGGCCAGTTGGTGGGGCTGCTCGTGGAGATTCCGGGCGGCCGGCCGGGCCCATGGTGGACGCTCGATGCGTGTGTGGACACGGCCCCGTTCGGCGACGAGGCCGCTTGGTCGCTCTCGCCGACCAGCGGTGAGGTCGTGGACGGCTGGCTGCTGGGCCGGGGAGCGGCCGACTCCAAGCTCGCCGCGGCGATGTTCTGCCATATCGCCGCCGACTTGCTGCCTCACGCCGCCGACCTGCGCGGGGGACTGGCCGTACTCCTTGACGTCGACGAGCACACCGGCACCTTCGGCGGCGCACGCGCCTACCTCTCAGATCCAGCCGCGGCCCGCCCGGCCGGGGTAATGATCGGTTACCCGGGGCTGGACGAGATCGTGGTCGGCGGCCGGGGACTGTGGCGGGCCACCCTCGCGGTCCACGCCCCTGCCGGGCACTCCGGATCGCGTCGGAACGTCGTGGGCGCCATCTCCCGCGCCGCCCACCTGGTCCGCCTGCTGGACACCGCTGAACTGCCGACCGCGGGCGAGGGCGAGTCCGGGTTCCCGCTGCCGCCGAAGCTGTCGGTGACCGCCGTCCACGGTGGCCAGGGCTTCTCCGTCACTCCCGACCGGTGCGAGCTGAACCTCGACATCCGTACCACCCCCGCCTTCGACGCTCATGACGCCGAGTCCCTGGTGCGCGAGGTGGTTGCCGAACTGGACACGCAACTGCCCACCCCGCGGCCCACTGAGATCATGCCGGTGGCCAGTTGGCCGCCCTTCCGCCTCCAGGAGCACGAGCAGCCCGCTGCCGCTCTGCTGGGCGCTGCCGCCGAGGTCGGCCTTGCGGTGCGGGCGAAGACCGCGGGCCCCTCCAACATCGGCAATCTGCTGGCGGGCGAGGGCATCCCGGCGACCGCCGGTTTCGGCCTGGTCCACGAAGGGCTGCACGGCATCGACGAGCGCGCCCGCCTCACCGAACTGCCCCAGGTCCATGCCGTTTACTACCGGGCCGTCCTCAGTCTCCTGCAGACCGGCTGATGTATAGGCGCCGCAAGTGAGCCGCTGGGGTGCTGGCGCTCTCGTAGCCGGGTCGGTTCGACACCACCTGCCGTCGTACGACCCGCGCCTCCAGCACCTGCGTTATCGCCAAGGCTGCTGGTGCCGTGCCACCTCACTGCCACCGCCGTCCGGATTCGCTGGGGAGAGAACGGGCGGCCACAGACGCGGCATCCACACCGCTATCGGACCCAAAGGGTGAGAAGTGAGAAGGGAACACCATGGCCCTCAACTGAATCAGCGGGGAAAGCGCAACTCGCCAAGCCGGAGCAAGCCGGAGCAAGCCGGAGCGAGACATTGCGTATACGGATCTCCACCACGACTGCCGCACTGTTCTGCTGAAGAACCCCACACCAACCCGTTGACCGGGTCCTGGCCAACAGGACACCGCAAGGTCGGCCGTAAGCTCGCCGATCATGCGCGGACCGAGATCCTCAGGGCTCACCCGACGCCGCTTCGGAGCCGCCGCCGTCCTGGCTGCCGTGGTTCGTAACCGGCTGGTACCTGGGACAGTCCGTCCTGCCCTCATATTGCCTGGTGCCGCCGCCTGTGCGGTACAGCAACCACCTGGAATCCGAGCTCCTCCAGGGATGTGACGAAAAGCCCCGCATCCTGGCCTGGCCTGGCTCACCGGAAACTTCCGATAGGCACTGGGTGTGGCCGCGACTGCCCGCCCATCTCCCAGCCGACCGCTGGCATCGTCCTCCTGCGAAGGATTAACCGGCTCAGATCTCCGTTCCTTATAACGGGTCCTCCAGCACAGGGATGCAGGGCGACAGCAACATCTCTGACTCCTCGGTCACCCGGCCGCGGATCATCCGGATGACACGGATCTCGTTCTGGTGACCGGGATCCTCGTCATCACGTACGTGCATCACGCCGTACGACCCAGGCGCCCGTCGGCCGACCTCGCCGAAGAACTCCAGGATCTCGGGGGCACGGTGGTGAGGAAAGCCGCCGAGGTGGATGTACGCCTCGCCGTTCATCCACCGCAGATCAAGCAGGTACGGGCTGTTGAGTTCCTGGATCCGGCCCTTGACGCTCTCGACGATCTCCCGGAGACGGGCATCTGCCTGGTCGTCGTCTTCGGCGCTCGCTCTTTCCAGGACATGTATCCAGCCGTGGTACTCGAACACGTCCGCAACTTCCGTTCAGAGGGTTTGGATGAGGTGGTCGTCGAGGCCGGCGACGAAGGGTTCGTGGCGCCAGGGGCGGAGTTGGCTGCGGTGATGTCGCCGGTGTGGAGTTGGCAGATGCCGTGGAAGCCACGCAGGTGTTCGGGGGAGAAGCTGTAGGCGGAGGGGTCTTGGGTGTGGCTGCGTTCCATGTTGTACCAGGCCAGGGAGTGGGCGGCCTGGGCGTGGCGTTCCTGGTGGCTGGCCCGGGCGGCGATTTCCGCCTGCAGAGCGTGGGTGCGAGCCCGGGTGAGGACGCTGTCACCGGTGCGGGCCTCGCGTACGGCCGGAAGCGGGGGCGGTCCTGGAGAACTTGGCCCGCTTGGTGGCCAAGGCCCTCGGGAGCGGCGGGGCCATTGGCCTGGTCGAAGCCGGCGATCAGCTCGTATAGGGTCTCGCGCTCGACCTGGCATTGTGCGGCCTTCTCCAGGTACGCCGATACGTCGCGCTTGCCGCCCCGCTCACGAATGGCCCGTAGGGTGCCGGCGGTGAGGGAAACGGAGATCTCGCTGCGGGGCCGTTGTGATGGCGATGACAGCGAGATCCGGGATGCGCGCTCAGGATGCCCAGTGCCGGTACGCCTCCACCCAGGCCCATCCCTCGGGAGCGGGTTCGGGCGGCGGCAGGTCGAGGATGCCGATCGCTTGACGGTGCCGACCGTGGTGGCACAGGGCGATGATGCCGCTGCCGGGCCGGTCCTGGACGGTGGTGACGGTCACCGCGACGCCGAGCACGGTGGTCTCGAACGGCAGGGTGAGGCGGTCTTCGATCACTGCATGGAAGGCGGCGAGCTGTTCGTGCTCGCCGTAGGCGTCGACGATCGCCTCCTCGACCATGGCGTCGAGTTCCGCGGTGGTGAGTCTCATCGCCTATGCCGCCTTTGTGTGCGCAGGAGTTGGGTGAGGCGGGCGCCGACCGGGGTGATGCTGGGCAGGGGCTCGTGGCCGTAGTGGCTCTTCTTGCGGCGGCGCAGCAGCGTCTCCCCGTCCCGCTCCCAGGTGAACGCGGGCTTGCGCAGGAGTGCGCGGAAGACAGCGTCGGCGTTCTCGGGATGCCGCTGGACGAGGCGGCGGATGACCATGGGGGAGACGGAGTCGTCGTTCAGATACTCCCTGAGCCGTGTCAGGGATGCGCGGTCACGGACCAGGGCCGGATCGGTGAACAGTGCGTCGAGGCGGCCGAAGTCGGCGTAGTAGCAGATGCCTTCGGTCTCGTCGCAGATCACGGCGACGGTGTCCGCGTCGTGGAGTTCCTCGGGCAGGGTGCTGAGCTCGTCGGGGGAGGGGCCGCTGCTACGTGCTTGTGCGGCGGCCTTGTCGTCGAGTTCGGCGAGGGCCTTGTCCTGTCGGTGACAGTGGTACTCCCGCAGCCGGTCCTGAGCCTCACCGGGGGCCAGGACGAGCAGGTCGGTGCCGAACAGCTCGATGAAGTCGGCGCGCGCTGCGGCCTGCATCTCCCAGCCCTTGCGCAGCATCTCGGGGTTGCGGCGCAGCAGTTGAGGATTGGCCGTGAGGGTCTGGGCAGCGACCTGTGCCAACTCCGCGCCGTCGCCGGGTGCGTAGGTGGTGAGGTGGCCGCTGATCAGCCAGGCGTCGGTGCCAGGGTGGAGGGGCACGATGCGGGCGGCGACGAACATTCCCTTGCGGAGTTTGCGAAGGGCGCGCCGTCCCATGTTGGAGTGGACCCGGTAGACGAGGTCGTCGAGCAGGTTGTGCAGGGTCGCGGCGCTCTGGTCGAGGTGCTGTACCTCGAAGACCCCCTCGACCACGTCGCGCCAGCCGAGCAGCATCGCCTGCTCGTCCTCCGGCAACGGCGGCCGCCGCTGGGCCACGAACCGCTCGACCACCGTGGAGCCGTCCGGCAGCCGGTACTGCAGTGCGAAGTGGTCGATCGTCTCGACGGCGGTCGCCTCGTCGAGGTAGCCGAGGCGGTCCGCGGCCTCTTCGAGCCGGGCATCCAGCCGCCGTGCGAAGCGCGGCCCCTGCGCGAACGCCACGAGTTCGCTCTTGAGATCTCCGCTCCGTGCCATCAGCCTGTCGGTCTGGGAGAGAGACTTGGGAGAGTCGCTCTGTTCCACTTCTTGGTCCTGCCTGCTCTTCGGGGATTCTGTCGCTGGTGGGAGCCGTTGCTCTGGGACGCCGCGCGCTCCTGGCGCGGGCAGATGTCAGGGGTCGGACGGCTGGGGGCGGTCAGTGAGCTGTCGGGCGAGTTGTTCGGCGTTGAGAGCACGCACGGCTGAGTCGACGGCATCGCGGTCGGTGAGGTCGATGCCCCGGGCCGCGAGGGCGGCGGTGATCTGCTTGGCCGGGCCCCATGCCGTCTCGTCGTCGAAGGCGGCACGGAAGGCGGGTATGTGTGCGTCGATCGAGGCGATGACGGGAGCGATCCACGGCTCCTCGACGCCGCGCTCGGCGAGTGCGAACGTCACCCACTGCTTGAAAGCGCCCGGCAGAAGTGCGCGCTGCTCCTGATCCAGTACGGCCTTGCGGGGCAGCCAGTCCTCCAGGAAGACGGCGACCTGGCCGGGGCTCCAGCACAGCGGCCCACGACTGAGGTAGTTCTCGCCGTAGTCCACGAACAGCTCGCCCAGAGAGCGCAAGACGTCTACCTGCTGCGCCGCGTCGGTGCGGGAAGCCACGAACGCGTCCAGCAGCCGAGCCCGCTCGGTCTCCTGGAGCGGCTGGTGCTCGGGCCAGTCGGGCAGGTGGTTCCGACAGCGGGCCCAGGCCAGCGCCCTGAGCCCGACGACGTCCTCGTCGTCCTGGCGGGGCCAGGTCATATCCGTCAGGCGCAGGGCCGCGGCGAGATCCGCGAGTACCTCGCCGGCGGGGTGTTCGGCCGTCGGCATCGGCACTTCGCCGCTCTCCCGCATCCCCTCCCACGCCGCGGCAGCCCCTGGCGTCAGTAGCGCAAGCTTGTCGACCAGCGTGCCGCCCACCTCGCTGATCCGCGCCATCAGTGTGTGCGGGACGGGACCGTCGTACTCGATGAACAGCACCCGTTTGCTGTCCCACACATCCGCCGCGCACCAGGCTCGCACCGGACGGTGAGGATCGGATGTGTGCCAGGCGGGCAACGGCTGGGATGCGGCGAGGACCTCCACCGTTTCGTGGAGCATGGAGCAACTGCCGGGCGGGCTGACCCGCTCCAGCGCGGCCACGGCAGCAAGGCCGTGCGGGGAGGGCGTCGTCGAGGCCCGGCCCACCACCTCCAGACACAGCAGGTGCTCCGGCTCGCGCTCCGTCATCCCAGCGGCCAGCCACGCCTCCCCCAGGCACCCGCTCGCCCATGCCTCCACGGCAAGAACATCCTGGTCCGGCAGGCGCGACGTCCGGGCCTCCCGCAGCACACGGTCCGACAGCCGCAGGGGACGCGGTGAACGGCGTACGGGCTTCTTGCCACCGCCCGGCTTGCGGCGGCCACGGCTCTTCGGCATGCCTACGAGTCTGGCAGAGCAGGGCAGGGCGCGGACCAGGTCGCCAAGAGACAGCCCCGCAGGGTGAACCGGGCCGGGGCCGGTCGGTATCGTCCACCGCGAGAGCGCCCCGAACCACCGGCTTGATCACCATGGGCGCGTTCCCGTCCGCACTCCTGGCGGCGCGATTCTCGGCTCGCCCGGATCGCCAGGCCGTGGTCGTCGCCGCGGGAGCGGCCTTCAGAACCGGCTCGCCATGCGACGGCATCAACTACGCTCTCACCAGTTGTGTGGCCCGTGTCCGCGTTCCGGGATCAAGGCCCTTGGCCATCTCCTGAAGGCGCCTGGAGGCAGCCGTGCCCGCCGAACTTCCTGACTGGATGATCCCGCCCAGGCCGAGCGGCTGGGAAGCTGATGACCTCGACCATTTCCCACAGGTACCGCGGCATACCGAACTCGTCGACGGAGCCCTGATCTTCAGGGCGTTGCCGCAGCGCTCCTGGCACTCCCGCCTTGTCCAGAGGCTGGCCCTTGCCTTGAGGCAGGCCGCCCCCAACGAGTTCGAGGCCGAGCGTGAGATGACCGTCCGCCTCGACAGCAAGGGCCGCCTCGAGCCCGACATCCTGGTTTCCACTGCCGCGTACGACCCCGACCGCACCTGGTACGCGGCAGAAGACGTCAGCCTGGTCGTCGAGGTCGTCTCGGAGGATTCAGCACACCGGGACCGGTCCCTGAAGCCTTTCAAGTACGCACAGGCCAAGATCGCGCACTTCTGGCGCGTCGAGGACGAGGCTGGAGCCCCCACCGTCCACACGTACGAACTCGACACCATGTCCAGTTCTTACGTGCCCACCGGCATCCACCGAGGTCGGCTGCAGGTCTCTGTCCCGTTCCCCCTCGACATCGACCTCGGCGCCCTCGTGCCGTGACCCCGGCCGTGGCGGAGGAGCGGCGCTTCCGCCGATCGTGACGCTCCGGTCGTCCCAGGAGATCCACGGAGAGTTGAGATATGCCCCTTACCTGCTAGTTCTCTCGATTCCGCCCAGGCCAGCATGATTCCGATGACGCATCATGTGGAGTGCGGGGCGATCCTGGAGTCCGTTGCGAAGGCTGTCTGACCCGCTCGACTCGTTCGCCGTCAGGGCATCAGAGTGTTGAGCGTGGTGTAGCCGTAGCCGTGGTCGTTGATGGCCTTGATCAATCGGGGAAGTGCGGTGGCGTCGACGGTCGAGGGGTCGGTCGGGCTGGCGCGTCCCGCGTGCATCAGGATGATGGCTCCGGGAGTGAGGGCCGCCATGACGCGGCGGATGACGGTGTCGGTGGTGGCTCCGCGGGAGGCGCCCCTCCAGCCGCGAGTGTCAACGGTCCAGTAGACGCACGCGTAGCCCTCAGCGTTGACGTCGGCGATGCAGGCCCGGTTGGCGTAGCCGTAGGGGAAGCGGAAGAGCGGCGCGGGCCGCCGCCCGATCGCTTTGCTGATGGCGTCGGCTGCCGAGCGGACTTCCCGTACCCGCTGGTCGTGGGTGAGCTTGGTGAAGTCCGGATGGGTCATGGAATGGTTGCCCACCCGATGACGCGTGGCGATGCGTCGGGCAGCATCGGGATGGGTTGAGGCGAAGCCCCCGGTCATGAAGAAGGTCGCGGGAAGCGAGTGTTCAGCCAGGGTCTTCAGGATCTTGTCGACGCCGTGTGGGTTGCTGCCGCAGTCGAAGGTCAGGGCTACCTGCTTCTCGGTGAGCGGCAGCCTTGCCACGTTCTGGCCCGGAAAGGGGCGCAGCGCATCCGAGCTGATGGCCGCCTTGGCGCTGGTGGCGCCCAGCGCGCCCGGTACTGCCAGCGCACCGAGGGCAACCGTCAGTCGCAGCACGTCTCGTCTGGCGGGCAGGCCGTGGGCGGAGCCGTGCTCGGAGAGAAGCTGGGTCGTGTCTTCTCGCTTGTTCACGTGTCGGTCTTCTGTGTGGAGTCGGTGATGCCGTCAAGGCGACGCATGGGGAGCCTCCCTTGCTGGTTATGGGCATGAGGTATCGCTCCGCCGTCACGATCGCTACCCGTATCGGATACCGGCCCACGCGGGCGTCACCCGAAAGGCGGGCGGTGCACGGCCGTGAAGCAGTGTCCCGCGTCGAGGAGTCGCGGAAGGCAGACCCTGAGGGCTCCAACCGTCTGTGGACGGTCGCTGCCTCCTTCGTGCTCGGGGCAGGGGGGTGGTCGCTGCGGGAGCCCTCGTGGTGCAGGGTGATGGATCCGGTGTGCGCCTCGGTGAGTACGGTCCGCACGGTGCGGTCGGCTCCGGGCCTGGGCCAGTCCACTGTGCGCTGGGGCGAGGAAGGGGGGAGGACCGTGCCGGGGCCGACACGGTTGAGGCCGCGCTGTGCTCCCGCTCCGACCGACCGGGCGGGCCGCGGCCCGTGTGAAGGAGCAGGTGGTCCGCTCGCCCTGCCCACCCTGGACTACGAAACGGTGCACGTACCGGCAGCCCGACGTGCTTGCGCCCTGCCGCACACATCACGACCTCGCTGGTGGTCGAGTTCTTCCGGAACTCCGCGCCCTGGGGTGAGAGTTCGGTGAAGAGTGTGGACAGTTCCGCGTCGGCGGGGTGGCGGCCTGCGGAGACCTGTAGACGGCTGACGATCTCCGCCGTCCGGTCCGGGCCGGTCAGGCGGTCGTCGATCAGCTCGGCGCCCCGGGTGCTCCGGGCCGCCACGTCGTCCCCGCTATGCCGTGTTCCCGTCGCCGGGCGGGTCCCCGGCTGACACACCGGCAGTGACCAGCCCCGTTTCGTACGCCGCGATGACTGCCTGGGCGCGGTCGCGGACGGCGAGTTTGTCGAAGATGCTGGTGATGTAGTTCTTGACCGTGGAGAGGCTGATGCTGAGGGTGCGGGAGATCTCGGTGTTGTCGAGGCCGGTGGCGATCAGGTGCCACACCTCGACCTCCCGGGGGGTGAGTTCGCCCTGGCCGGCGGGGCTCGGCCGGGCGTCGCGGGGTGTTCGTACGTAGGTGGAGATCAGCCGGGTGAGCAGGCGGGGCGCGACGGCGGCGTCGCCGGCGTGGACGGTGCGGATGGCCGCGCTCAGGTCCTCGGGGGAGCTGTCCTTGGGCAGGAAGCCGGAGGCTCCGGCGCGCAGGGCGCCCACGACGTACTCGTCGAGGTCGAAGGTGCTCAGGGCCAGGACCCGGCAGCCGGGCACGGTGGCGGCGAGTTCCCCGGTCGCGCCGACCCCGTCGAGGACGGGCATCCGGATGTCCATCACCACGACGTCGGGGCGCAGTTGGCGGGCGAGGGCGACGGCCTGTTCCCCGTTCTCGGCCTCGCCCACCACCTCGAAGGACGGGTCGGGGGAGAGGATCAGGGACAGGCCGCGCCGGACCAGCGGCTGGTCGTCCGCGATGAGCACCCTGATCCTCGGCGGTGTGGGTGTGGGTGTGGTGCCGGTCATCGGTGCGCCCCTTCGTGCTGGAGGGCCGCTTCGGCGTCCTCGTCCGTGGTCAGTGGCAGGTCGGCTACTACGGCGAATCCTCCATCGGCCTGCGGGCCGGTGGTGAGGGTGCCGCCGTGCAGGGCGACGCGTTCGCGCATGCCGATCAGGCCGTAACCGCCCGGGCCCGCCGCAGGCGCCCCTTCCTGTGGCGGTGTGCCCCCGCCGTCGTCCCGTACCTCGATGGTGACCCGGTCCTGGTGGTACGTCAGCTGTACGGACGCACGGGCGGCCCCCGCGTACTTGCGGGTGTTGGTGAGGGCCTCCTGGGCGATCCTGAACACCGTGAGGCCGACGGTCGGCGGCAGCGGGCGCTGCGGCCCGCGGACGGTGAACTCGGTGGGCAGTCCGGCGAGGCGGGACTCGGCCACCAGACGGTCGAGGTCGTCGGCGCCGGGCTGGGGCAGCGAGGGCGCGGTCTCCGGTTCATCACCGGCCCGCAGGACGTCGAGGAGCTGGCGCATTTCGCGCAGCGCGAGGCGCCCGGAGGACTCCAGGGTGACCAGGGCGTCCCGGACCACTTCGGGCTGGGCGAGGTTGGCCCGGGCGCCGCCGGCCATCAGCTGCATGGTGGTGATGTGGTGGGCCACGATGTCGTGCAACTCCCGTGCGATGCGGCGGCGTTCGTCGGCCACCGCGCGGTCGGCGAGGAGTCTGCGGTTGGCCGCCACTTCCTGCTGCCAGCGGTTGACCGCCAGGGCGGTGCCGACGACGATCGCGGTGGTGAGGGGCGCGGAGATGGTGTCCTGCCAGGGCGGAATCCTGCCCTGGCTCTGGCTCAGCAGCGTCAGCGCCACCGTCACGACGGCCGCGACCGCGGTCACCCGGCCGTGGCAGGCTCTGGCGACGGTGTACAGGGCGACGACCAGGACGGCACCGAAGTGGCTGGGCAGCGGGACGGTCAGGGAGGCCGTCACATCGAGCGCCAGTACGGCGGCGAGCACGGCCACCGGGTATCGGCGCCGGGCGAGCAGCGGCAGGGCTGCCAGCGCGACGAGCAGGAACCCGGCCACACTCACGTCGTGCCGGCCGTCGGGGACGTTGAAGAACACGTAGCTGAGCAGGTTCATCGCGCAGGCCCCGCCGGTCACGAGTGCGTCGTTACGGGTCCACGGCGGCTCGGTGCTGTCGACGCGCAACGGCTCCCCGGCCTCGTCGGGCCCGATGTCTCGGCTCCTGGGCATGTCTGTTCCTCTGCGTCCGGCCTCTTGGCCTCCCGGATTGTCGGCCCCGGGACAGGGTTGCACAGCATCGGCGGCGGCTGTCCGGGGCCCTGACCAGGACTAGGACCAGGGGCCTGGTCGCGGACCGGGGCAGGCCCCAGGGCCCCGGTCCGGATCGTCCGCTGCCACGACGCCCGGACGGCGTTCGGAGTGATGGTCTGGAGACCGGCCGGGAACCCCCGGCCCACGTCCGTATGCAAGTCCGTCCGCCGGAGGACATCGTGATCCGCGCCCTGACCGGATACTCCACCAGAAACCCGTGGAGGGTCATCGTTCTCTGGGCGGTGCTGGGTGTCGCACTGAGCGCGCTGGCCCCGACACTGTTCGGCCGCGTCACCCAGAACCAGACCGGGGACTTCCTGCCCCGCAGTTACGACTCGGCCGCCGCGCTGCAGATCGCCCAGGAGCAGTTCGGGGTGGACCCGGACGCCACCATGGTGACGGTGCTGGTCGCCCGGTCGGACGGCAAGGCCCTTGGCGCCGCCGACCAGAAGCGCATCGAGGCCGAGGCGGCGAAGCTGGCCAACCGGCGGGTGATCATGCCCAGGGAGGACGACGAGCCGACGTTCCTGGCCCCGGACCGCTCCCAGACGCCGCGGATCGCCCCGGCGATGACGGCGCCCGACCGGAGCTTCGAACTGCTCTCCGTCCAGCTGATGGGCAATCCCTCGGACAAGGGCGTCCAGGACGTCTACCGGGCCTTCCGGGACGCCGCCAGGACACAGTTCTCCGAGGCGGGGATGCGCACCGGTTTCACCGGGAATCTCGCCGAGACCGTCGACACCACCGATGCCCACGAGATCGCCGCGAAGGTCGGGAGCGCCCTCGTCATGGGGCTCATCATCCTGCTCAACGTGCTGGTGTTCCGCAGTGCGCTGGCGGCCCTGCTGCCGCTGCTCGCGGTCGCCATCATCGGCGGCGTGGCGGCGGGAGCCGTCGGTGTTGCCGCGCTGCTGACCGGGCGCAAGCTCGACGCGGGCACCCCGAACCTGATCAGCGTGGTGCTGCTCGGCATCGGCATCGACTACCTGCTGTTCCTGCTGTTCCGCTTCCGCGAACACCTGCGCAACCGGCCCGAGCAGCCCGCCCGCGAGGCGGCCGCGCAGGTCTCCGGCCGGGTGGGCACCGCGATCACCTCGGCGGCGCTGACCATCGTGGCCGCGTTCGCCACGCTGGGCCTGGCCAGCTTCGGGCAGTTCCGCTCGCTGGGCCCCGCGATCGCCGTCGCGGTCCTGGTGATGCTGTTCGGCAGTCTCACCCTGCTGCCGGCGCTGCTCGCGGTCACCGGGCGCAAGATGTTCTGGCCCTCCAAAGCCCTGCGCCGCGAGCCGCGCGAAGGCCGTGCCGCCCGCCTCGGCGCGCTGGTCACGCGACGACCGCTGACCATGGTGATGGCCTCCGTCGCCCTGCTCGCCGCGCTGGCGGCCGGGCTGACCGGCATGCGCATGGACTACGGCCGGGGCGACTCCGGTGACCAGACACCCGCCGCAGTCACCGCGGCCGAGATCGCCCGCACCCTGCCGGCCGGAGTGTCGGACCCGACGAGCGTCTTCGTCACCGCCAAGGACGGCGGCACCCTCACCACCGCCCGACTCGACGGCCTCTCCCGGGCGCTCGCCCACGTCAACGGCGTAGGCAAGGTCGCAGCGACCGTCCTGAACAAGGACCACCGCGCCGCTCGGATCGACCTCTACCCGAACGCCGATCCGCAGAGCCAGCAGGCCCGCGACCTGGCCTCCGGGCCGATCCGGGACACGGTCGCCCAGCACACGCCCGCCGGGATGGCGGCACACGTGGGCGGGACATCGGCGATCTACGCCGACATCTCCACCGCCGTCGACCACGACCTCACCCTCGTGTTCCCGGTCGCGGCCGCACTGATCGCGCTGATCCTCCTGCTGCTCCTGCGCAGCCTGCTCGCACCGATAGTCCTGATGCTCTCCGTCGGGCTCGGCTTCGCCGCCACCCTCGGCGCCGCCACGCTGCTGTTCCAGCACGGACTCGGCAACCCGGGCGTCAACTTCACCCTCCCGCTGGTGCTGTTCCTGTTCGTCGTGGCCCTGGGCACCGACTACAACATCCTGATCGCCGACCGCATCAGGGAAGAAATGCAGCGACCGGGTCCGGCCCGTACCGCCGTGGCTCGCGCGGTACGGCACACCACACCGGCCATCGCGACAGCCGGACTGGTACTGGCCGGCTCCTTCGCCACCCTCGTCACGACCCCGGGCAGCGAACAGGTCGCCTTCGCGATGACGCTCGGCATCCTGCTCTCCGCACTCGTCCTCTCCCTGGTGCTCGTCCCCGCCCTCGCCGCACTCCTCGGCCGGGCCCTCTGGTGGCCCTTCGGCCCGCGCCCCGCGACGGGCGGCCACCCGCAGCACCGTACGACCACGACCGCACCCGCCCCTGAACCCGACATGGCCACGACGTCCTAACTGGGCGACGCAGCTGGCCAGTTGACACTGCGTCTGGCCAGCGCGACGCTCGCATGCTCGCGAGGGCACGGCTGAGCACCACCGGGAACAGGAGGTCCCTGAGGGCTCTTGACCAGCTGCCGGCCGACCTCACGCGAACCACCTCGCGAGGCGCAGCCCGCCGTGCTGCGAGCACCCGTGACACCCACAAGGCGGTTTCACGAGCCGTCAGAAACGCCCCAGACCACAGCATCAGCGCGTGCCGTCCGTATCGACGTGCAGGGGCGGACGCGACTCGCCCGCAGCCGGAACCTCGTGATGCACCGGCTGCACCCAATCACCGCCCGCCCCGTGCGCTGACCGCGACGGCACAACGGCCTCAGCACCCCCCTCGCCCTCAACGCCCCGCACACCGCCCTCTGCGCCACCGACCGTCCCCACCACCCCAAGGAGACCTGTGATTACCCTCAGCCCCGCCGCGCGGTGCGCCTCCGCCGCGAGCCTCGCCCTCGCCGCCTGTTTCACCACATCCCCCGCCCTGGCCGCAGCCTCCGAGGCCCCCGCCCAAAACGGTCCCGGAGCCCGGCTCGCCCCGTACTACCAGCAACACCTTCGCTGGGGCAGCTGCGCCAACGGTCCCGGCGACACCACGGGCCGCGACCTGGACAGAGCCGGTGTGCAGTGCGCGGACGTCACCGTCCCCCTCGACTACACCCACCCCGAGGGGCGCACCATCACCGTCGCGATATCCCGCCTCAAGGCCACCGACACCCGCCACCGCATCGGCTCGATCCTGCTCAACAACGGTGGCCCAGGCGGCCCCTCCGTCCAGTCCCCGCCGGACGTCCGCAAGGCGATGAAGGACGTCGGCGCGCGCTACGACATCATCGGCTTCGACCCGCGCTTCGTCGGCCGCAGCACCCCGCTGGACTGCGGCTGGCCCGTCGGCACGTCCTGGTTCTCGGCCGGCACCAGCCGGGCGGGCTTCGATCGCCAAGTCGCCCTGCAGAAAAGCCTTGCCGACAAGTGCCGCACCGCCGGCGCCTCGGTGCTCCCGCACATCAGCACCCGCAACACAGCCCGCGACATGGATGTCATCCGCGCCGCACTCGGCGAGAAAAAGATCTCCTATCTGGGCTACTCGTACGGCACCTACCTGGGCACGGTCTACACCCAGATGTTCCCCGGCCGCTACGACCGGGTGGTGCTGGACGGGGCGATCGCCCCGAACAACTACCGCCCCCGGCTGCTGAAGGGCGCCGAGCGCGAGAACGAGAAGGCGCTCAGCGACTGGGCCGCCTGGGCGGCAAAGCACCACGCCACCTACGGCATCGGCCGCACCCGCGCCGAGGTGCTCGCCACCGTCGACCGCGTCGTCGCGGCATCCGCGCGCAGCCCGCTGACCATCGGCGTCGGCGCCGACACCTTCCGGGTCGACGACAGCCAGGTGCCGGTCCTCCTCTTCACGAGCCTCGGGGACGACACCGAACCGACGCTCGCATTTCTCGGCGAGCAGGTATCCGTACTGAACAAGGCCGCCAAGGGCGCGGCGCCGACCAAGCTGTCGCCGAACTTCGCCGCGACACTCCGCTACATGCTGCACGGCGGGGACGAGCCCTCGGGCGTGCAGCTCGCGGTCATCTGCGGGGACGTGGCCGCGCCCCGCGATCCCCAGCGCTACTGGCGGGACATCGAGCGCAGCCGGGCCGCGCACCCGCTGTTCGGCCCGCTGACCAACAACATCGGCCCGTGCGCCTTCTGGGACCGGCCGCGCGAAGAGCCCACCCAGGTACGCCGCGACGCCCCGGCCCTGATCGTGGCCGCCACCGGCGACCCGCGTACCACGTACAAGGGCAGCGTCGAACTGCACAACCTGCTGCCGAGCTCCAGGCTGGTCACCCTCAGGGGCGCCGACCGGCACGCCCTCTTCGGGCGCTACGGCAACGCCTGCGTGGACAACCAGGTCAACAGGTACCTGGCCACCGGAAAACTCCCGACGAAGAACCAGACCTGCGTCAAGCAGACGATCCAGGCTGTGTCTTAGCCGTTGCTGGGGTGCTGAGGTGGCCGTTCCGGGAAGTCGGGGGCGGCCATCCAGTGGGTGTGGTCGCGGGTGATCCGGCCGATGCTGGATTCGGTAGCGGCTTCCGGGGCCGACTGCGAGGCAGGAGGGGGAGCCCTGAGGGCGGAGCCGAAGCCGGTCTCCTGTTCTCAACTGTGATCCCTTGACCCTCGGGCCACAATCTCGGGAGCATCGGATAGGGCAGCGGTCACCGGCAGATGGCAGCAGGCGGCGTCCAGTCGCGCTTGGCAGCGTTGCTGGTGCGGCGTGGGGCGGGGACGACGTCAGTTCCTACCGATGGCCTGCTCGTATCGGAACAGATCGGTGGGGTCGTAGCGGCGCTTGACCTCGACCAGGCGCTCATAGTTGGCGCCGTAGTAGGCGTGGCGCCAGTCGCGGAGGTCAGGGTCGGGGAAGTTGACGTAGGCCGCATGGGTGTCGAGGTGGTGACGCAGCATCCGGTGGACGGTACGGGTCTGCGCAAGCAGGTCATCCACCGCGGCGGACGCTGTCCCGGGACGCCAGCGGGTGCCGATGTCGATGACGTAGGTGGCGGCACGGTGCGGGTAGGCGGTCTCGTGGGGCTGGGGTACGTCGCTGGTGCCGCCCATGGCAAAGAGCGTCACATAGCCGGTCGCCTTCGCGGGGCCGGGGGCGCCAAGCGCGGGTCCACTCGGCGATGTCCGCCACGGTGTCGGGGCTCAGCCACCGGTCGGGGACGAGGGACTTGGAGGCGTAGCAGTCCTTCGCGCCGGGCTTCTCCATGAGGTAGTCCTGGGCGGTCCAGAAACCGCGTTCCTCGATGAAGGTGCGCGTGGGGCGCAGTGTCAGCAGCGGGGTGAGGCGCCGGCGGAGCCTGTCCTGCGGGCCGAGGAACTGACCGAGCACCCACACGCTGGTGGTGCCGTCTCCCGCGTGCTTGAGGCCGACGCGCACATCGAAGTCGCCCGAGGTGTCCGCGGCGAGGATGTCCTGCACCTCCTTCACGACGTCCACCGCTGCGGGCAGGCCGAAGGTGAGGTCGAAGACGGTCGCGCGCAACTGCCCCACGTGTACGGCGTCGAAGGTGAAGGCGGTGTTGATGCCGAAGTTGCCCCCCCCCGCGCCGCCCCGGCAGGCCCAGAAAAGGTCGGCGTTCTCGTTTCCGGCGGCGCGCACCAGGGTGCCGTCGGCGAGCACGAGCCGGGTTTCGGCGAGCCGGTCACAGGTCAGGCCCCATTTGCGATCGTTGAAGCCGAGCCCGCCGCCGAGGGTGAGACCGGCCACGCCGACGCCGGGGCAGCGTCCGCCGGGAAAGTACAGGCCGGCATCCCGGGCCGCGTAGACGTCGGAGTTGGTCGTCCCGCCGCCCAGATAGAGGCGGCGGCCCCGCGGCGCCACCTGATTCATGGAACGCAGGCTGATGACGAGGCCGGTGGTGGTCGAGTAGCCGGCGTAGTTGTGCCCGCCGGAGCGGGGAGAGAAGGGCACGCCGTGCTTCGCGGCCCACCGCACTGCCTTCTGCACATCGTTTTCGGCGGCGCACGCGACAATTCCTGCTGGCAGCACCGAGACGTACCGCTGGTTGTCGGTTGCGGCGTGGGCCGGGTAGCCCTGCTCACCCGGACGGTACAGGCGGGCGGCCGGACTCAGGACGCGGCGCAGCTCCCGCCACGCGCCCTCGTCGGTGCCCGGCACCGGGTACGTCGCCTCGGGGGCGGCCGTCGCCGTGGGGCTGGCGTACCCCTGGCTGATAGCGACCGCGGTTGCCACGGCCGCGCCTCGGCGCAGGGCGGCTCGTCGACTGATGCGCACGATGTTCTCTGTCCTGCTGCGTTGTCGCCGCGTCTTGCCAGACGCCGGGCACAGCAACGATCAACCGCAACAGGACGGGTGTATGCGGCGACACTCCAGCGAACGATCATGGTTCATACGGAAGAGGAGGACACTCTGGCGCGGCCGGTTTCGACCGCGTCTACCTGTGGACGGGCGGCCCTCACTGAGGGCATACGGCCGCTGAGAACCCCCAGCCCAGGATCATGATCAATCTCGGCGCTACATCCTGTACCGCAACTACTCAGACCCGGATTCCTCGTCGGGGGTGAAGCCCTGAGCTTGGAGTGCATCGGCGGTACGCAGGACCAGGCCGTTACGGCGGCGCTCGGTCAGCGGCGCGTGGTGCTTGTACTTCCCGCCGTTGCAGACCTCGCAGAACGCGAAGTACACGGGCGTGTCGAGGATGATCTGGTGGACGCGGATGTCCACGGTCTTGCCGATACCGAGGTGCGCCAGTCGCGAAGGGTTCTAGCCGTCCAGGGCGGCGAGCGCCTGCGTGACAAGTCCGCGTGCGGCAGCGCCGTACACCGCGCAGCTCGCAAGCTCCTGGAACGCGCGGAGGTAGAGGTCGACCTGTCCTGGCTCGGTGAGCGTCGCTGCGGAGTCGAGCGCATCGGCGTGCACGCGCGCGTCGTCGAAGACCGAAAAGGTCGCCATCGGCCAGATGGTCCGCTCAGCGGCGAAGGGAATGACGCCCAGCGAGACAGACGGCAGCGCCATCGCCGACAGCAGGTGGCCGAGCTGTGCCGCCATCGTGTCGGCGTCGCCGATCCGGTGCCGCAGGACCGACTCTTCGAGCACGATTGCCAATCGGTGGTCGCCCTCGCGGACCACGGAGTTGCGGCGCATGCGCGCCTCCACGGCCTCGCTCACGTCGTCCGGCGTCCCCCGGAACGCAGCGATCGTCGTGAGGAGCACAGTCGCGTAGCCGGGCGTTTGGAGGAAACCGGGCACTACGTCCGAGCAGTAGACCCGGAACAACCGGGTGCGCTGGTACAAGGCCGCGCCGGACTCCTGGAGGCGACGCAGACCGCTGCGCTGAAGGCGCCGCCACTCGACGTACATGGCATCGGTCTGCCGGTTGGCAGCGATCAGGTCCGGCGCCCGGTCAACTGCGCCGCACGCCGCACACCAGGAGCGGATATCGGCGTCGGACGGCGGAGTGCGGGCGTTCTCGATCCGGCCGCTCTTCGACTCATGCCAGGAGCAGCGGGCGGCCAGCTCACGCTTCGTCAGCCCAGCGTCCAGACGGATTTCTCGCAGGCGCGCGGCGAGCGCCTCGCGGGCCTGGCGGACGCTGGACGACGGGTGCGAAGACATGAGCTGGCTGCTGTCAGACGGTGTACCGATCGTGTGGGATCGCGCGCTCCCAGACCGCCTCGAAGGCGGCGGCAAGGTACTTGATCAGTGCGGGGTCCTCGGTGAACTCGTCGTTGACCACGGTGCCGTTGCCGTCGAAGTGGTGGATGCGCGCCAGGCGATTGTCGAAGAGCCAGAAGTCGTTGCCGGGCAGGGAGAGATCCGTCGTGGCCCGGCGGGGCAGCCAGCGGACCTGTTCCCCTGCCTCGATCAACTCCTGGGCCACGTAGTGCTCCCAGCGGATGTACTCGCTTACCGGCTCCGAGACGACACGCGCCCGGCGGATTACAACGTCCCGGTTGACCGTGTCCTCGATCGTCTGGAGGTAGGAGTCCCACCAGGAGGCGCGGTCCTCCCAGTTGATTCGCTCGCCGCGCTTCCATGCCTCGAAGCGCTCGGTCGGTGCGTATACGTCACGCATCTCCAGGTGGACGGCAGAGTGATCACAGCTGCCCAGCAGGTCAGCGAAGCTGCCGTACGGATCAACGAGCGGCGGCACGCTCGACGGCATCGCAGGCCTCCCTGATCATCCGGACCATCCGGGCCGGGACGCGGATGATCGCTTCGGTCTCCGGCACGGAGCCGTTCGCCGGGCTGGTCGACTCGCAGAGGGCCTGTGTTGTGGCGTCCGGCTTCCAGCCCTGCAGCAGGATTTCTTGTGCCTCGGGGTCCGCCCACACGGTAGGACAGTGGTCGCGGTCGGTGTCGGGGTCGATCCCGACCAGCTCAATGGTCATGATGACCTCCTGATCTCCTGTGTCCACGGACTTGCTCGTGCTTGCATAACAGCGTCCTCGCCTGCTGGAACCACGTCAATGGCGCACCCTGCAGGGAGAATTGGCGTGCAAGGTGATGCAAGTTCGTAGCTTGCTGGAGTGGGATCTTCCTAGCGTCGAGGCATGGACGCCATGACGACGACGAGCTGCTCGGTCCATCTGTCCCTTCCGGGCTTCGAACCAGTGCCTATTGAAGGCTGCGACGTGTACGGCGCGCTGGCCCGGGAGCGCGCGGAGGCGCGGCGGGACGGTGACATGAGCAAGGTCTCTGATCTCAACGTGGAGATGCGCCACCACCAGGCGATCGGACGCGCCGCAGGCGCTTCGCGATGAGTGCCCCGACTGCGTCCGACGAAGTGATGCTGTCGGCCGAGTGCACGCTTGCCCGGCAGCCGGGCTACGAGGAACTGCACCGACAGTGCCGCCAGACCGAAGACGTGCCGCTGCCCCACTCGAACGGAATCTTGCTGGTGGCCCGTTGCGACTGCGCTTGCCACGACCGTCGAAGCGGTGCGTCGTGTGCACGCCCCTACGCGTCTGCCGTACGGAGATGAGCAGATCGCTGATTACGTTGGGAGGCAATGGTGTCACTGCATGTCGCCGGTGTGCCCGGCCAATGCAGCGCTCCACCGAGTTGTGCTCACTCGCCTGCGGGTGGAGGAACGCACCAGGACCAGCTACCTGAAGCGGCGCACCGCGGAGGGCAAGTCCAAACGAGAAATCATCCGCGGCCTGAGACGCTACGTCGCCCGGGAAAACTACCGGCACATCATCGCCGGACTGCTTCCACGGCCCGCAACCGGTTGACGCAACACAGCGGCATCAACCTGGGCAGTCACCGCAGCCGCCGGACGACCGGCTTTGCCCACCGCGCCTCCCGGCTCACGCTCGCGTAGCTGCCTCCGTACGCCCCGACCTCAACCCACCGACGGCGCCTGATCGCACCTCAAGCGCGGCCTCGCCAACTTCGGTGCCCGCTCGGTTATCCGCGTACCGGTGTGCCGAGCAGCGCCGACGCGGTTTCGAGTGGGGTGAGGGCAGCGGCAGGGGGGTGTGCGGAGCCGCCCCGGCAGGTGAAGCCGAGGCGGGTGAGTGCCCGGGTCACTTCACCGACGGAGAAGTCACGGCGGTCCTGGCCGGTGATTACTTCGCCGACTTGCTTGACGGGGTAGTGGTGACGCCCGATCAGTACGGATTCCCCCGTGACGGATTCGGGCTTGATGCCCTTCATGGCCTGCTGCACCTCACTCTTGAACAGGTCGAAGGGGAAACGGGCGATGACGCAGCGCATAGTGCCTCGGCAGGGTCGAAGGGCGGGCCGGCGGGCAAGGGGCCGCCGGCCCGGGAGGGGTTCAGCTGGAGAGGGCGAGGATGCCCAGGGGGTACCCGTCTTCGTCGATCACGGGTGAGGCACCGAGGTTCCGGTCCCGCATGGCGCGTTCGGCGTCGCGCACCGGTGTCGCGGAGGAGGTGAACGGTCCCCGGTCGTGGCCGATGTCGCGCAGGCGGGTGTGCTCGGAGTACCAGGAGCCGCTGCGGTGGGCGGCGAGCTGGTCCCGGGTGACCAGGCCGACGCATCTGCCGTCCTCGTCGCGGACGAGCAGGTGCCCCACGCGTGCGCCCAGGAGGACGGACAGGGCCAGGTCCACGGCCATGTCCTCACCCACCTGCGGCCCGGGCGAGGTCATGGCGTTGCCGGCGGTCGGCCCGGTGCGGGCCGTCCGCCACGGCGTTCTCTGTGTCGGCGTCAAGGCACACCTTCCGTGTGTCGGCGTCAAGGCACACCTTCGTGTTCGGTGGGTCAGCTTGCCGGGTGCCACCGTCCGGCCGGGGTCTACGCGGCGTTGCCGAGCGAGGGCCGGCGCTGCGACGTGCCCGTACGTGTGCGGGAGGCAGCGGAGGCGCGGCGTGTCCGGCCGGCCCGGCCGCGGGCCGCGGAAGCCTTGCGCTTGGCGCGCTCTGCGACCGGTGCGGTGTCGGCGACGGTGACCGGGATGCCGGAGGGGGCCTGGGCGCCGGTGATGCGGCTCAGTTCGGCCTCGCCGGAGCGGACCTGAGTGATCTGCGGGGTGATGCGGGCGTCGGCCATCAGGCGCGCCATGTCGCGGCGCTGGTTGGGCAGGACCAGGGTGACCACGCTGCCGGACTCGCCGGCCCGGGCGGTACGGCCGCCACGGTGGAGGTAGTCCTTGTGGTCACTGGGCGGATCGACGTTGACCACCAGGTCGAGGTTGTCGACATGAATGCCGCGCGCCGCGACGTTGGTGGCCACCAGCACCGTGACATGGCCGTTCTTGAACCGGTCGAGGGTGCGGGTGCGCTGGGGCTGGGACTTGCCGCCGTGCAGCGCAGCGGCCCGTACCCCGCTCTTCAGCAGGTGCTTGGTCAGCTGGTCCACCGCGTGCTTGGTATCCAGGAACATGATCACCCGGCCGTCGCGGGCCGCGATCTCGGTGGTGGTGGCGTACTTGTCGGCGCTGTGCACATGCAGCACGTGGTGCTCCATCGTGGTCACCGCGCCCGCCGACGGGTCGACGGAATGGACCACCGGGTCGTGCAGATAGCGCCGGACCAGGAGGTCGACATTGCGGTCCAGGGTGGCCGAGAACAGCATCCGCTGGCCGCCGGGACGCACCTGGTCCAGCAACTCGGTGACCTGCGGCATGAAGCCCATATCGGCCATCTGGTCGGCCTCGTCCAGCACCGTGATCTCCACCTGGTCCAGCCGGCAGTCACCACGCTGCAGGAGGTCCTTGAGACGGCCCGGTGTGGCGACGAGCACTTCGGCGCCACCGCGCAGCACGCCGGCCTGCCGGCCGATCGACATCCCGCCGACCACGGTGGCCAGCCGCAGCTTCAGCGACCGCGCATACGCAGTGAGCGCGTCGGTGACCTGCTGGGCCAGTTCCCGGGTGGGAACCAGCACCAGGGCCAGCGGCTGCCGCGGCTCGGCGCGCCGGCCCGCGGTACGGGCCAGCAGCGCCAGACCGAATGCCAGCGTCTTGCCGGAACCGGTCCGCCCGCGCCCCAGGACATCCCGCCCGGCGAGCGAGTTCGGCAGCGTGGCCGCCTGGATGGGGAACGGTACGGTCACGCCCGCGGCGGTCAGCGCCGCCAGGAGGGGAGCGGGCATGTCCAGATCGGCGAACGCGGCCACGGCGGGCAGGGCCGGAGTGACGGTGACGGGGGGTGAGAACTCCCCCTGCGGCGCGGCGGTGCGGCGGCCGTGGCCACCGGTACGGCCGCGAGCGCCCGGGCCGCCGGACCGGGGGGCGAAGCCGCCACCCTTGCGGGAGCCGGCGGAGCTGCCCCTGTGCGTACGGGAGTTCCGGTCGTTCGAACGAGCTGTGCGGTTCATGCAGAACCTTCCTCGATGCGGCACGTATCGAGGAATTCCCGGCGGCCATGAGGGGCGCAGAGAACCGCAAGAACGAGCCGAATAAATGACGCACGAGCGGTCCGGGTGACGGTAATCAGCGTGACCGGTGCATCGAATTGAATGAGAATGAGATACGACGGGCACAACGGCCGGGATCTCGTATTACGGGAATTCTGGCGAGTCGGTGACCGGCTGCCGGAATCATGGGCAAAGCATCCGCCATGCCATGTGAATGGAGGGAATTTCCGGTCGCCGCGCATGGAGGCGTCGTCACGCGCCGGGCAGACCCTGAAAAGCAGCGAGCTGGGGCCCGCACCCCAAGGTGCGGGCCCCAGCTTCGCAGTACGCCCAGGCGTCAGGCGGGAACGATGTTCTCCGCCTGCGGGCCCTTCTGGCCCTGCGTGACGTCGAAGTTCACCTTCTGGCCTTCCTGCAGCTCGCGGAAGCCCTGGGTGGCGATGTTCGAGTAGTGGGCGAAGACGTCGGCGCCGCCACCCTCCTGCTCGATGAAGCCGAAGCCCTTTTCCGCGTTGAACCACTTCACGGTGCCAGTAGCCATGTCATATCTCCTTCGGGGCTGTGCCCGGGGACTCACACTGTGCGAGCCCCACATCGCGGTGATGATTACCCCGTCCGGAAAAGCACCGGAAATACAAAGCGCACCCGTTCGGCACAGAAAGCCGATCAAGAGCACTTGAAATCTTTGGGAACCACAACTGCAACTGAGATCAACCGTAGCACGGCACAGGCGGCCCTGCGCGGAAACTCATATCGCTCGTGCCCGCCAGGTCATAAACCCTCACCGGGCATTGCGCGAAATCCTGTCCTTGCGGCAATAGATATTCGATCGCCCGGGGCGCGGCGGCGGCTTCAGGACGCGCCGCTCCCGCCGGAGCCGGCGCCGGGGCGGCGCAGTTCGTCGTTGACACGCAGTGCCTCCTCGAGCTGGTCCTCGAGGATGACGATGCGGCAGGCAGCGTCGATCGGCGTGCCCTGGTCGACCAGTTCACGTGCGCGCGCGGCGATGCGCAGTTGGTAGCGGGAGTAACGGCGGTGGCCGCCCTCGGACCGCAGCGGGGTGATCAGGCGGGCTTCACCGATCGCCCGGAGGAAGCCGGGCGTGGCGCCGATCATCTCCGCGGCTCGGCCCATGGTGTAGGCGGGGTAGTCGTCATCGTCGAACCGGTCGGGGACGTGCGGCTGGGTTTCTGGGGGCATTTGCACCTCTTCTGGGACGCGTCGAGGGGCCCCAGTGCCGTGCGGCACCGGGGCCCCGAGGGGTTTCAACACCATCTACCGGCGCCGTGCGCCGGTTTTCTGTATCCGCATATCCGCCCTGGAGGCGGGAACTGCGGGGATCGCGGATGCGTGACCGGGGACCACCTTCCAATCCGGGGCCTGCGGTACCCGAGCGAATGGGATCTTCGCTCAGGCGATCCTGATGGCGTCCACTCCTCTCTTACTGATCTCTTCCGGCTGGTACTGCATCGGTACTGCGCGCCGACCCCTGGGGCCGGCCGGTCCGGCAGCCAGTCGTGGGGCCTTCCTGCATTTCCTGGCCCTCAGGACTCCGCTGCCGTGCCGTGTACTGCTCGCGCCAGTTCGTCTCTGCCGCGCCTTGCTGACCTCGTTGGCTACGACAGTAACTCTAGCCACGGGGCCCGTAAATGTCTACTGCGGCCAAGGTAGATATTTCTCGGGTGTGGGGAGAGGTTTTCTCTGGCCCTGCGCGCCTGCGGCGACGGCGACGGGCTCGGAGTGCATCCGGAAAACCGGCGGGAACACCACTCGAACGGGTGGCCTCGGGCGGGTCGGCGGCAGGCGGCATCCATCCCGCCGCGTCCAGGCGGCGATGCTGGAGCTGTCGAACCTGTGGCCGAGGCCCCCGTACACCGGAAGACGAGGCGTGCGGCTGCGCTGATCCAGGAGCGTGGTGCTACTGGACCCGGTCCTCGCCGGTCTCTGCCGTGTCCTCCTCCGGCAAGTGCACGTCGTTCACGGAGAGGTTCACTTCGACGACCTCGAGACCTGTCATCCGCTCCACGGCCGCGATCACGTTCTCGCGTACGTCCGCGGCGACCTCGGTGATGCTGACGCCGTATTCGACCACCACCTCCAGGTCGATGGCGGTCTGCTTCTCGCCGACCTCGACCTTGACGCCGCGTCCTGTGCTGGAGCGACCGCCGGGGACGCGGTCGCGCATCGCGCCCATGGCGCGGCTGAACCCGCCGCCCAGCGCATGGATTCCGGGTACTTCACCTGCGGCGATCCCGGCTATTTTCTCCACGACTCCGTCCGCGACGGTCGTCTTGCCGCGGGTCGCCGCCGACTCCCTCGCTCCGGTCCGCAGCTTCGCGCCGACGGCGGTGTGGGGCTGGTCGGGTCGCGTCTGGTGCTGGGGCTGGCTGATCGGCTCCGTCACGCGAAGCCACCTCCTTGGGGGTTCACGGACTCTCGTACGCAGAACGACCATGGGTCGCCGTAATCCGTACCGGCCTCCAAGTACCTTGTGGCACAGCGGATATGCACGCCAGGTGCCGCCGACTTCCCGTCGGCGTCCAGCCCCTGAGACCGAGCGGCTCCCGGCCGCCTCTGGTGCGGGATGGGGACTATCCTGAGGTACGGACGTCCTGGACCCCGGCGGACCTGTTGTTGCTCGACACAGATGACCGCGGGGAACGGACCCCTTCGTCCGGTCGCCCGGTGCATCCCCTGGAGGGAACTGAGCGGTTCCCTTGTCCTGGTGGACAAGCTGCCGGACCGCCGGTTCGCCTGCCTCTGCCGAATGTATGCCTCTGCCGGGAGCGTCCCGAGAGGGCCCAGGAGTTGGGCCCCACCCGTGCTCTGCCCGGCAGGCTATGGAACCGAGGCGTCATGTCCCTACCGCAGTTGAACGTCTACCGGCACGACAGAAGGACCCGGTCCCTGGTCACCCTCGCCGGCGAGATCGATCCGGGGACGGTGCCGCTGATGCGCGCCACCCTTCAGCGGTGCCTGTGCGATGGCGTACGCACCATCGACGTCGACCTCACCCCTGTCACCTTCTGCGACTGCTGCGGTCTCAACGCCTTCATCGAGGCGTTCCGGCGCACCACCGCAGCCGGAGGGACGCTGCAGCTGCATTACCCGCCTCCCATGCTGGCCTGGATGATCGAGCGCACCCGTTCCGGCTTCTTGCTCATGGCACCGTCGGCCGTCCCCGGACCGGCCGCCCTCCCTACCACCGTCCCGGCCCCGTTCCCCCTGGCGTGCTCCGAGACGTTGCATCGGCTCGTTCCGGCCGTCCCCGCTGCTTCGGGTGGTGTGCTGTGACGTCCTGGCCCCGGCGCGGGCAGCCGCACAAGCCCGTGGGCGACGGGCCGCCCGGCGTGAGGGCGATACGGCTGCGCCGGGTAAACCGCTGGCTGGTGGAGGATCTGCTCGAGGACCTGGCGGACCTGTACGTGGAGTCCTGCGCACTGGAGCCCAGCGAGGAGTACCGCCGCCACAACCGGGAGGACTTCCTGAACCGTCTCGCCGGTGACGTCCGGCGGCCGGGGTTCGCCATGGTGATCGCGGAGACGGACGGCCTGGTGGGATGCGCCTTCGGATTCCCGGTGCGCAGCGACGGCTCCTGGTGGCGCGGCTTCGACGGCGCGCTGCCGCGCAGCATCGAGCAACTCACCGAGTCCGGCAGCGTTTTCGCGATCACCAACATCCTGATCCGCCCGCAACCCCAGGAGCAGGACCTGGCCCGCCGTCTGCAGGCGCGGCTGCTGAGCGACCATCAGGCGACGCTCGGCACCACCTTGGTGGACCAGGCCGATCACCCCTCCCTCGACGCCCTCCGCTCCTGGGGCTGGCAGGACATGGGAGAGAGCTGGCGGCCCGACGGCCCCACGGTGTTCCGCGTACTGGTGCTTCCCCAGGGAGAGCGAACCGTGGCGAGGCTGGAGGGACTTGCTCACCACGCCTGGACGCGGTGGCCCGGGTGATGCCCGACAGCCGGTCGTCCCGGATCCTGGTGCTGGCCGCTCAACAGGCGGCCCGGCGTGGCGCCCGGGTCGGGGTGGTGGATGTGTGTACGGCGGCGGTGGCCGGGCTGCCGGTCGGCGGAGCGGGGATCTCGGCGATGTCCCGGACCGCCGCGAGCCATCCGCTGTGCAGCACCGACGACATCAGCGAGCAACTGGAAGAGCTGCAGCTCACGCTGGGCGAGGGGCCGTGTGTGGACGCCTACACGCACAGCTCGGCGGTGCTGACGTCCGATCTGCGCAAAGGCGAACTGCAGGACTGCTGGCCCGCGTTCGCCGACGCGGCCCTGGAGGCCGGAGCGCTCGCCCTCTTCTCGCTCCCCTTGCAGATCGGGGCGATCAGCCCCGGGGTTCTGGACCTGTACGCCCAGGTCCCGGTCCGGTTGGACGCGGAGGAACTGGCCGACGCACTGGCCTTCGCCGATCTCGCGACGCTGGTCCTGCTCGACGCGCGCATCGACGAGACAGGCGAGCCACCCGCTGACGGCGCAGCGAAGGGACACGTCGAGGACCTGGGCGGATACCGGGCGGAGATCTCCCAGGCCACCGGCATGCTCTCCGTCCAACTCGGCGTCGGCGTCGAAGAAGCCTTCGTCCGGATGCGCGCCCACGCCTATGCCCACGGGCGCCGCCTCACCGCCGTGGCCGCCGACGTAGTGGCCCGCCGGCTCCGCTTCTCGCACGGCGCCGAGCCGACCCAGAACGGCGAGGACACCTGATGCCCTCGCCCGGTCCGGGGGCGCATGCTGTGCCGCACTTCCCGCCCGGTTCCGGCAGGGCTAGTCTCGATAGAGGGTGTGGACGATGGATGAGCAACTCCTGGCCAAGACCTTCGTCGAGCTGACGGACACCTTGGTTGCCGACTTCGACGTGATCGACTTCCTGCGCCTGCTGACCGACCGCTGTGTGGGGATGCTCGGGGCGAGCGCCGCCGGCGTGCTGCTCGCGGACCGCGACGGTGAACTGCGGGTGATGGCCGCCTCCAACGAGCAGGTACGCCTGCTGGAACTCTTCCAGCTCCAGAACGACGAAGGCCCCTGCCTGGACTGCTACCGCACCGGGACGCCGGTGGCCGCCCCCGACCTGCGTGTGGAGGCCGCCCACTGGCCCCGCTTCGCCGCCCAGGCCCAACTCCACGGCTTCGGCGCGGTCCAGGCCCTGCCCATGCGCCTGCGGGACGAGATCGTCGGTGCCCTGAACCTCTTCCGGAACGCTCCCGGCCCCTTCGACCCGGCGGGCACGCCCATCGCCCAGGCCCTGGCCGACGTCGCCACCATCAGCCTCCTGCAACAGCGCACCACGCACCGCGCCACGGCCCTCAACGAGCAACTGCAGACCGCGCTGAACAGCCGCGTACTGATCGAACAGGCCAAGGGCAAACTCTCCGAACGCCACGGCATCGACATGGAGCAGGCCTTCACCGCCCTGCGCAGCTACGCCCGCGCCCACAACCGCCGCCTGTCCGACGTGGCCCGCGCCTTCATCGACGACACCGAGCCCTTCGCCGGCCTGGCGCCCTGACCCACAAAGAGCGTCGGCTGCCACGGGCATCGCCAGCGTGCTCAGAGGACCGTTCTGGTTGACGCGTCGTGGGCCGAGCCGCCCCGCATGGTGGCTCCCGGTACGAGCACGGACGGATCTGTCTTCCCGCCCGGTGCGGCCTGCTGCGGGGAACGTCGAACCGGTGCATCGCCGGGGGAGAGGGCTCCTACGGGCTCATGCGCTCCCGCGTCGGCGCACGTTGAGGCCCTTGTTCACAGGCGGCGCCAGCGCGCGGAGGCGAAGGAGAAGGCGCCGAAGAGGATCAGGCCGATCGCGACGGCGATCAGGAGCCACGGGCCCGCCGGGGTGTGCGCGAAGCTGCGGAGCGTGGCGTCCACGCCCTTGGCCTCGTTCGCGTCGAACTGGATGGCTGCGATCAGGACGAAGACGCCGGCCGCGGCGAACACCATGCCGCGCGCCACGCCCCCACCCACTCCCAGGCCGGTGACGATCTGCCGGGTGCGGTGGCTCATCGCGCCGAGATCCAGCTGCCGAAGGAATTTGCGCATCGCCGCCCGTACCGCGAGCACCGCGCCGATGCCGATCAGCAGGCAGCCTGCGGCCCCCACCAGCACTTGGCCGTACGACAGCTTCAGCACCGACGCCGTCCAGTCCTGCGACTTCGCGTTACCGCTGGAGCCCTGGCCACCGCCTGCGGCGAACGCGGCGGTTGCCCAGCAGAGCGCCGCGTAGAAGATCGCCCGTCCACCGTCGAGGAGCCGCGAGGGGACCTTGCGCTTGGGTCCCCTGCTGCGCACCGCGCGGGAGGCCCGCCACAGTGCCATGCAGCCGAAGCCGACGACCAGCGCCCACAGCATCACCTTCCCGAAGGGCTGCTCCGCGACCTGGTCCAGCGCCCCCTGGCGGTCCGCCGACTCCCCGCCGCTGCCCAGGGCCATCTGAATCGCCAGGGCGCCGATGAGGACGTACACGACACCGCGCGCGACGAAGCCGGCCCGGCCGGCGGCGGTCAGTGTCTCCTTCTCGGCGGACCGGGCGGCAGAGCCCGCACCCCGGCCGCTGCCCTGTGCTTGATCCGACGTCACAAGGTCCTCCCCACAGCACGGGGCGCGCGGTGCGCGCCCGGCCCACGAGTGCCCCCGTGCGGAGGTCTGATGCGCTGTGCGGGCCAGCGGTCTGTTCACCACCGATGGGGGTACCCGGCGTGCATGCGAACCCAGGAACCGCGGCTCGGCGAACGTACGACGCTCGCCTCGTTGGCCGCGAGGGGCATGACCGGCAGCCGCCGCGCGCGCCGGGCGGCCATGCGCGGCAGCGGCTCGCTGGCTCTGGCCTCCGCCGCCATCCAGGTCGCCACCAAGATGCTCGACAGCCGCCGACCACTTCGGCATCCGCCGAGGGGGACGGCGTCCTCGCACCGCACCGTCGGTGCCGCAGCCATCGCGACGGCTGCCACCTTGGAGTCGCCCCGGCTGGGAGCGGCCCTCATCCCCGTTGCTGCGGGCGTCGCCGTCTCCCGTCTCCGTGCGGGAGCGCACTCGTCCGGCCGCGTGCTGGTGGACGTCGCGTTCGGCGTGGGGGTCGCGGCGGTCACCTGCCGCTGGTGGCCGCTGCGCCGCGACGAGCCTGCCGACAGCGCCCGGCCCAAGGTCCCGGTCCCCGCCCTTCCGTCCGGTGAGGGGCTGGTCGTGGTCGTCAACAGCGACGCCGGCGGCGAGGTCCCGGCCGAAGTCGAACTGCGGTCCCTGCTGCCCAAAGCGGACGTGCGGCTGTGCGAAGCAGGCGAGGACCTGCACACCGTGCTGCGGCAGTCCGCCGCGCAGGTACAGGCACGCGGCGGCGCGCTCGGCGTGGTCGGGGGAGACGGCACGGTCAACGCGGCGGCCGTGCTGGCCGCCGACAGCCGCCTGCCGCTCGCGGTGTTCCCCGGCGGCACCCTCAACCACTTCGCCGCCGACCTCGGACTGCCGACCTTGAAGGACGCCGCGGACGCGGTGGAGGCGGGCCGCGGCGGAGCCGTCGACCTCGGCCGGATCACCGGCGACGGCACCACCACCTACTTCCTCAACACCTTCAGCATCGGTGTCTACCCCGAACTCGTCCGGGCCCGCGAAGCCCGCGAAACATCCCTCGGCAAGTGGCCCGCACTCGCCGTCGGCCTGCTCCGCGTCCTGGCCGACGGCACCCCCATCAGCGTCACCATCGACCGACAGCCCCGGCGGCTGTGGCTGCTGTTCGCCGGCAACAGCCGCTACGACCCGCCCGGCTTCGCCCCCTCCTACCGCCCGACCCTCGACGACGGACTCCTCGACATCCGCATCGTCGACGGGAAGCACCCCTTCGCCCGCACCCGCCTCGTCGCGGCCTTCCTCACCGGCACCCTCGCCCGCTCCCGCGTCTACCAGGAGACCACCGCGGTACGACTGCGGATCGACGGCGTGGGAAAGACAGGCGACTACACCCGCGACGGCGAAGTGAGCCCCGCCTGCGACACCCTCGTCCTCGACAAGAAGATCCGCGCACTCACCGTCTATCTGCCTGCGCCACAGTGATCTCGCGCCACCAGCAGACGGCACCACAGCGCCGGTCCGGGGCTGGGTTCCGGGGTAGATGTCCCAGATCCCCGCAGTACATTGGCAGTTGAGCACGGCGCCTGTCCCGCACATCTTCCCGGTCTCCCGAACCGAGGCTTCCTATGCGCTCTTCGCAGCACCCACACCGGCCCGAGGGCTCAGAGCCGTCCGCCATGGACACCGTACGGCTTCGCCGACTGAACCGCTGGCAGGCCGAGGACCTGCGGGAGGACCTGGCGGACCTGTACGTGGAGTCCACCAAGAGCGTCTCCGGTGAGGAGTTCCGCGGCCGGGAGGCGTTCTTGCAGCGCCTGGCGCATGACGTACGGCTGCCGGGATTCGACATGATGATCGCCGAGGCGAAGACGCTGGCCGGATGCGCCTTCGGATTCCCGGTGCCGCGCGACGGCTCCTGGTGGCAGGGGTTCGACGGGCCGCTCCCACGCAACATCGAGCAACTGACCGCTTCCGGGCATCTCTTCGCGATCACCGAAACCGTCGTCCACCCGCACCAGCCCGCCCGCGGCCTGGCCCGCCGTCTCCAGGAGCGCCTGCTCGCCGACCACCATGCGTCCCTCGGCGCCACTTTGGTGGATCAGTCCAACCGCACGGTCTGTGCGGCCTTCCAGGCCTGGGGCTGGCAGGAGGTCGGACAGGTGCACCGGCAGCCGCCCGGTCCAACGGCCCTGCAGGTCATGGTCCTTCCCCTGGGAGAACGCACGACGGAGCATCCGGACGGCCTCGCCCACAACGACCGGACCCAACGGCCCCAATAGCCACCCGCGTCGGCCGGGCGCGGAGCTCGTGGTCCACCCGGGCGGGCGTCCGACGGCTGACCCGGGTGAAGGCGCCGGAGAGTTGAGGCCACAGCCCCGGCGCCGTCCACTGGGCGCGCGAGCCGTCACCGCCGGTCGCGAAGGCGTCTCAGCGCGCGGCGCAGCTCGCGCCGCAGCTGCGCGGGAAGCGGCTCGTCCCTTGTCGTGGCGACCAGGGCCGCGGCCACGTAGCGGAGTTTGACATTGCAATGCTGCGATACGTCCACCAGCAGCCCCCAGGCACACTCACTGGAACACGGTGCCAGGGCCATCACCATGCCGCGCGCCTGGTCGATCACCGCACGGCTCGACAGCGCCCTGACCAACTGCTCATTCTCGGAACGCAGTGCGAGGACCTCGGCAACAAGAGCCGCGTCCGCTGCCGGAGTCACAGCCGTCAGTGTCCGCTGCTCCGCGTGCGGGGTGGTCGCTGGGTGCATGGTCCGTACCTCACAACGCAGTGACGAGAGCCCTGGCTTTCCCCTTCCGGGCGACTCGTCCGGCCGGCGGGAGCGTCGTCACCGGTGTGCCGCGCGAGAGCGGCGTACGGCACGGCGTACTTCGCGTTGCATCTCCTCGGAGAGCGTCCGGCCCTGCGTGGTGGCGACCAGGGCCACGGCCACGTCGCGGAGTGTGACCTCGCAGTGCCGGGACACCCCCATCAGCAGGCTGCGGGCTTCCGCACGGGTGCAGGGGACCAGGGCCATCGCCATGCCGCACGCCTGGTCGATCACCGGGCGGCTGGCGAGGGACCGCCGCAACCGCACGTTCTCGGCCCGCAACCGGAGATCGTCGGCGGCCAGAGCGGCGTCTTCCACCGACGCCACCGCCACCAGATCCCACCACTCCTGGATCGTCTGGCGCATACCGTCCGCCTCCCTGCCGGTCACTTGCGCTCATGGTCGTGCTGACGGTCCTGCCGGTGCCAACGGCCCCGGCGCTCGCGCCGATACCAGCGATCCCAACGGTCCTGGCGATCCCGGTACTCCCGGTACTCCCCGTAGCCGGAATCGTTCCCACGGCCCTGGCCCCCGGCTGCGCCTCGGCCGTAGCGGAAGAGCGCGAAGACCAACACGGCCGCGGCCGCCCACCACAGAGGGCTGAGGAAGCCGAGGGCGAACAGGACCACGATGAGGGTGAGAAGAAGGATGAACACGGCGGGCCTCCCCGGTGCGGAACGGAGCAGCGCTGCCGGGGACTGGGGCCTCACCGAACAGCGTAGTCCTGCCCAAAGGTTGCGGATACCTTGCGAGGTCATCGCGTACTGCCCGGCGTAAATGGCTACTGGACATCTGGTCAGGAATTGCGGCGAGGGCTAGCGTGCGCCGTGCCGCCCCGGTCCCCGGCAGCGCTGAATGGTCGCCGCGCCCCTGGGGGCGCGCCGTGCGCATCGCTGCTGGAACCCTCCGCGTCATGAGCGTGGCCGCTCTCGCACCAAGCCGCATTGCTGTCCCGGCAGAGCCCCGATGCGCTCCATGCGGGCACCGATCCGCCGCCCGCCGCGTCGCACGCATTGACCACAGGCGGTACGCATGTACGCGCTGATCGTTCCGGCCTCGACCCCCTTCGTCCTGCTCGCCACCGTCATGGCCCTGTCCTGGTGGGAGGACCGAGTCCTGCCACCGGCCGAGCAGGACGAAGCTCCGGTCGAGACTCCGGACACTCCGGCGGTTCCGACTGCGCTCGCCCAACCCCTCAGCGCCCAAGGGGCGTTGACAAGGGAAGTCGCCAGGCGTTGACTGGCAGCACGGCGTAGGGCCATGCCGCTCCGGATCATTCGGCAGCATTCCACCTGCCCGCTTCGCCCGGACCCCGCGGAAACCAGGAACTCCCCGCGATCTGGAGGCCCGGCCATGCTCATGTGGATTCTTCTCCTTCTGCTGATCCTGGTGATCTTCGGGTTCGGCTTCACCATGCAGATCCTGTGGTACGTCGCGGCTGCACTTCTGGTCCTCTGGCTCGTCGGCTTCGTGATGCGCAGGCGCGGCGGCGGCAGGCGCCGGTTCGGCCGCAGCCACGGCTGATCCACCCCAGCGCCCGGTCCTGCCCGCGCAAATGGCGGCTCGTACGGCAGCCAGGCGCGGGAGCCCATCCAGCGGACGAGCAGAGGACAGCCATGAGCGTGGGACGAACGATCAGGCACAGGACACAGGCTCTGACGGGCCGGATCACGGAACGCTTCGGCAGGGCCACCCGCAACAGGCGGCTGCAGAGGCAGGGCGGGGCCGACCGGATCTTTGGAGGCCTGAAGCAGTCCGGCGACAAGGCCAAGAGCGCTTTCCGGCGCTGACCACGAACGCCCCGGTTGGTGCCACGAAGCGTAGGCACCAACCGGCCGGCTTCAACACCGAGCGAGCCGAAAGGGACTGATGGACATGCAGCAGAGCGGCCAACGGATCAAGAACCAACGAGGGCAGCCATGGTCACCGTCGTAATCATCGCTGTGATCGTCATGGCGGCAGTCGCCCTCTACCTCGGACGCGGCCGCATCCGGGGCGGTGGCGGGCGCGGCCTGAAGCGCCGGTTCGGCCCCGAGTACGACCGCGCGGTCACCCGTCACGACGGCGACACCAAGGGCGCGGACCGGGAGCTCTCCGAGCGGGTGAAGCGACACGGCTCCCTCAAGGAGCAGCCGCTGTCGTCCGAAGCCCGCGAGCACTATGAGGCTCAATGGGCAGCCGCTGAAGAGCAGTTCGTCGAGTCACCGCAGAAGGCCGTCATCGAGGCCGATGCGCTGCTCTCGCGCCTGGCCAGGGACCGGGGCTTTCCCGACGGTGAGCAGTTCGAGGAGCAGATTGCCGCGCTCTCCGTCCATCACGCCCACCACGTCCACGGCTACCGCAGCCTGCACACAGCGGCCCGGAGCCACAGCGGCACCGAGGAAATGCGGGAGGCCATGATCGAAGCCCGCAGCCTCTTCGAGGCCCTGGCCACCGAGCAACCGGCCGACTCCGACCGGCGCAGTCCGCAGTCCCCCGACGGCCGCGGCCACGCACCGTGGGCACTGAGCCGACGTCATACGAAGGGAAACGGAACAGGATGATGTACGACCAGGAACGCGCACAACAGCCCCGGGCCGGGAGCCCGAATCCCGCCGAGCAGCACGCCTCGCAGGAGCCTCGCACCGAGTCCGCTCGCGCACCGCGGGGCCAGGCCACCGGCGCCGATGACCCCGCCCGCACGCCGGGGCCGGCCTTGCTGGAGCAGGGCGAACGGGACAAGCTCACCGTACGGCTCCAGCAGGCCCTCAACACCTTCGTCGAGAGCCCGCGCCAGGCAGTGGAAGAGGCCGCCGCCGTCTTCGACGAAGCCGCTACCCAGCTGACCGACACCCTCGCGCAGCGGCGCCGCGTCCTGCGCGCGGGCTGGCAGGGCCAGGACACCGAGGCGCAGACAGAGGAACTGCGGCTCGCGCTGCGCCAATACCGGGAGACCACGGAACGGCTGCTGCGCATGTAGCGCCTGCCGGTCAGCGCAGCTGCCGTCGCCGGGGCCGTCGTCCGCGAGGTCTGATCCGGTCAACGCCGTGCCGGCAGTTCAGACGGCCGGCACGGCGAAGCGCAGGATGCGTCCCCAGGTGGAGCCGTACTGCCGCCACAACGGGCCGGTGACGTACGGGATGCCGTACTTCTCGCAGAGTTCCCGCACGCGCGGGGCGATCTCGGCGTAGCGGTTGCTGGGCAGGTCGGGGAAGGCGTGGTGCTCGATCTGGTGGCCCAGGTTTCCGCTGAGGACGTGGAAGAGCGGGCCGCCCTCGATGTTGGCCGAGCCCTGGATCTGCCGCAGATACCACTGCCCGCGCGTCTCGCCCTCGATGTGCTCCTCGGTGAAGGTCTGTACGTCGCCGGGGAAGTGGCCGCAGAAGATGATGGTGTGCGACCACAGGTTGCGTACGGTGTTGGCGGTGAGGTTGCCCAGCAGGCACGGCAGGGCGGAGGGCCCCGCGAGCAGCGGGAAGAGCAGATAGTCCTTGGCGAGCTGGCGGGTGGCCTTGGTGAGGAACCCGGTCAGGTCGGCCATGAGGGAACGCCACGGTTTGCGGCCGGCGGCGACGGCATCGGGCTCCAGGTCGTAGAGCGCGATGCCCCACTCGAAGAGCGGGGCGAGCACGAAGTTGTAGAGCGGCTGGGCGAGATGGCGCGGACGCCAGCGCTGGTCGCCGCTCATCCGGAAGACGACGTATCCAAGGTCCCGGTCGCGGTCGACGACATTGGTCCAGGTGTGATGCAGGTGGTTGTGGGTGTGCTTCCACGCCTCGGCGGGCGTGAGGAAATCCCACTCCCAGGTGGCCGAGTGGATCGCCGGGTCGCCCATCCAGTCCCACTGGCCGTGCAGGATGTTGTGGCCCAGCTCCATGTTCTCCAGAATCTTGGCTACGGAGAGCATCGCCGTACCCGCCGCCCAGGCAGGCGGGAACAGCGAGACGGCCAGAGCCGCCCGCCCTCCCGCCTCCAGGCCGCGCTGGGCGGCGATCACCGTACGGATATAGCGGGCGTCGTCGGCACCGCGTGCGGCGATGATCTCGGAGCGGATCCGGTCGAGCTCCGCACCGAGCTCCTCGCTGACATCCTTACCGAGGGCCGCTTCATTGGAAGCGGGAGGGGTCACGGTCACGAGGGACTCCTTGGTGGCTAGGCGTCGAGGGCCAGCGGTCCGGCCGCCGCCGAGACGCAGGTCTGGATCATCTGGCCGGCCCGGTCGTGGACTTCGCCGGTACGCAGGTCGCGCACGCGGCCGTACGTCAGCGGGGTGAGGCAGCCGAAGCAGATCCCGCGCCGGCACCCGTACGGCATCACCACCCCCGCCGACTCGCCGACGACGAGAAGCGGGGTGGCCGCGTCCGCGGTGACCTCGCTGCCGGTACGGGTGAACAGCACCCGGCCACCGGAAGCGGCATCGTGATCCGGCGGCAGGACCGGGTCCAGCTGGAAACGCTCCACATGGAGCCGCTCGCCGAGCCCCGCCCGGCCCCAGTGGCACTCCACCGCGTCGAGCAGGGCGGCCGGGCCGCAGGCCCAGGTCTCCCGCTCCGGCCAGTCGGGGCAGAGCCGGGCCAGATCGTGCGGGGCGAGCCTGCCGTGCGGCCGAGTGTGGTGCTCGACATAGTCCAGCCAGGCCAACTGCCGCCGGGCCGTGTGCAGTTCGGAACCGAAGATGCTCTCCCGGGCGCAGGGCGCGCTGTGCACCAGCACAACATCAGGGTGCGGGGGCCGACGGCTCATGAGCGTACGGAGCATGCCCATGACCGGGGTGATACCGCTGCCGGCGGTCACCAGCAGGATGCGGGACGGGAGGCGGTCCGGAAGGACGAACTCGCCCTGCGCGGGGCCGAGTCGAAGCACCGTGCCCGGTGGAGTCCGGCGGGCCAGCCGCGGAGACACCCTGCCGTCGGGCGCGACCTTGACGGTGATCGTCAGGAGCCCGTCCTTTCGGCCCGGCACCGAGGTGAGGGAATACGTGCGCCACTGCCATACGCCGTCCATCTCGACGCCGACCGGGAGGTACTGCCCAGGACGGTGCCCCGACCAGCCCCGGCCGGGCCGGAGCGCGAGCGTGACAGCGTCCGGAGTCTGCGGCCACACCCCTGTCACCCGCCCTACTGGGAAGCGGGCGCCGAGCAAGGGATCGATCAATCCGAGATAGTCGTCAGGGGTGAGTGGGCTGGTCAGCCAGGAGGCCACGTGCAGCAGCCTGCTCGCCAGGGCCGGTAACTCAGGCATACGCGGATTCCTCTCGTCGCGCAGCACGACGGGTGCTGCGTACGTCGAGTCGTCCCGGGCCCGGCGCAGGCAACGTAACCACGACCGTGTGAACGGACGCGCGCCCAGGAGGCGCATCCCGCCACACGCGGTCTGCGGCGTCTGGCGAGCGCGCCTTCGCACAGCACGGTGGTCTGCGAAGACATGCCGGGGACAGACCACAGGGAAATGACCGGAAGCCAGTGCCACTCCCACGACGCCCGGCCACCGCATGACGAGGCCGTCTCGCGAGCCAACTGATCAGCTCGTCGAGCAGTCGCCGCGATGACCGCGGCCAGTTGCCGGGGGAGCCAACCGATTACTGGCGATCACTGAGCGTCAGAGCCGATTCAACAGCTCCGCCGATTCGCCATGGGCCTCCCGCTGCGCCGCGCCCCACTCCCACAAGCTGCGCGCCACTGGCTCCAGCGCCCGGCCCCGCGCGGTCAGGGCGTAGCGCACCCGCGGGGGCCAGCCGGGAGTGCGGTGGCGCTCGATGACGCCCGCGCCGGCCAACTGGGCCAGCCGGTCGGAGAGGACCTTGTCCGAGAGGGCCGGCAGGGCGGCGGACAGTTCGGAGTACGTGGCCTGACCGCGGCGCAGGAATTCCCGGAGTACCAGCGGGGTCCACCGGCCTCCCAATGCGGCCAGGGTGATGTCGACGGGACAGCGCGGTTCGCGATCCGGCGGAACGAGAGCGCTTTCCGGGCAGTCGGCCAGCGGGCCCTCGCGGTCACCGGGATATGCGTGGCCAACCGTTTGGTGAGTCACGAAAGCTCCTTCTAACGTCCGTCGCGAATGACCCGCCCGTTCTCCTTCAGGGGGCCTGATGCGCATCCACCACCTCAACTGCGGTTCTCTCCGCAAGATTCCACCGCTCGGCGAACACCTCACGACAGGCGCCACGAACCGTGAATTGGCCGCCGTCTGCCACTGCCTGCTGATCGAGACAGCCTCGGACGGGCTGATCCTGGTCGATACCGGCCTGGGCAGCGCCGACCGGCAGCACCCCGAAAAGACACTGGGTGCGGACTGGGTCGCCTACGCCCAGCCCTCGCTGGACCCCGCGGAGAGCGCGCTGCGGCAGGTCGTCCGCCTCGGGTACACGCCGCAGGACGTACGGCACATCTTGCTCACCCACCTGCACCGCGACCACACGGGAGGACTGCCGGACTTCCCCCACGCACGGGTACACGTCCACCCCGAGGAATACCGGGCCGTCACCGACCCCGCAGCCCCGCACCACCGGCACAGCCTCGACCGCTTCATGCCGGCCCACCGGGCGCACGGCCCGCTGCTGACACCCGCACGCGTGGACGCGCACATACGGTGGTTCGGCTTCCCGGACGTGGCACGCCCACAGGGCCTGGAGTGCGAGCTGTTGCTGGTGCCGCTGCCCGGCCACTCCGCGGGGCACACGGGCGTCGCGGTACGCGACAGCGACGGAAGGTGGCTGCTGCACACGGGCGACGCCTACTTCCACCACGCCGAGGTGGAACACACCCCACCCCAGTCCCACCCCGTTCTCGATCCGATCCAGCAGGGCGCACAGACCGACGCCACCGCCCGCCTCACGACCCGCGACCGACTGCGCGCCCTCCGCAGCAACCACGCACACGAGGTCACGATCTTCAGCGCACACGACCCTTGGGAGCTGGCCCGCCTCGTCCTCAGGAGCCGGTGAGCAGCCCAGGTTCACGGCGAGCCTGCCCTGCCGGTGCAGGCGGTTCGGGGTTCGGCCCGCTGTAGGTGTGGATGGCCAGGTACCGCCTGTCCGGCTGCGGCAGTTGCGCCACCAGGTCATCCGGCACTTCGAGCCCGGCGCCGATTGCCTCGACGTAGCGCAGGGCGTCGGCCGGGCTCAGGCCGGCACTGCTGGCATGACGTACTGCCTTGAACGCGTCGAATCGGCGTCCCAGGTCCAGAAGGCGCCGTACTTCGACGTCCAGCTCGCGTGGTGGCACCTCGCCCCGGATCTTCTCCCGGTACTGGTCCTCCCACTCCAGGTCGTCACTGCAGAACTGGCGGTGCACCATGTGCAGACTGCCGTCCAGCGCATCGACGAGAAACGGTCCGTGACCTATCCAGGCGTCTTTGGGGTCCCGCGTCCGCGCATACTTCGGTGACTGACAGACGACCAGCCACCCCAGGCTGTGCCGCTCCACTCTGATGATCACCATCGGCGGTTGACCCAGTTCGGCCGACTCGTCACGCAGGTACCGCTGCACCACTTCGACTGCCCACAAAAGCGATATCACGCAGCCACCGTACGTGGCCGCTCTTTGCACGGCCTGCGCTTTTCGGTCCGCTTGGCCGTCAGGGGGCGAGCGGGTCGCCACACCTTGAGCAGCGCGCCAATTGGGATACCGGGTGGGGTGTGTTGGCGCTAGGTCTTGAAGATGGAACCCAACTCTGTGACCGACGAGCGACTGCGTGGTGTTCTCGACGAGCTGGTCCGCAGGGAACCTCTTTTCCACCGGCCAGAGTTCGGAACGACCAGGGCCGACTTCGAGGCCATGACAGCACCGGATTTCTGGGAGACAGGTGCGTCGGGGCAGCGCTACAGCCGCGCGTATGTCCTTGATGTCCTGGAGGAGCGCTATCAGTCTCCGCCGGTCGAGGAATGGGAAACATCCGACTTCCATTGTCGGGAACTGGCTGTGGGCGTCTATCTGCTGACGTACACCCTGGTCCACAACGGACGGAAAACACGACGGGCAACGATCTGGCAGCAGAACGCCGACAGATGGACGGTCCTCTACCACCAGGGAACCGTTGTTCACGATTCCTGAGGAGGCCGGTCAGGTTTCCCGCCCGGACCCCGATTTCGAGTTGGCCGGGGGAGGTGGAGCCGCCGCGGGCCTGAGTGGTCTGGCGCGGGGGAAGGCGCAGATGTCAGAGCATCCTGCGGCTGGCGGTGCTGTCGTGCAGCGGCTGGTGCTCGCCCCGGTTGGTCCAATCGGCTGGTCCAACCTGGGGACAGCGGCCCGGCTCGGCCGCGTTTCGGCGCGTCACTCGACAGCCGGGGCGGGCGGTCGTGGCTAGGTGAGCGTAACGGGCGCTCGGATCAGGCCCGTATGCCGCGGGCGCTCCGCCGAGGCCCGCAGGCCCGCATCGCTCCCGGCCAAGACCGGCCGCGAGCAACCCGACCAACTGCCAAGAAGGGCCCCTCCCATGCGCCGTCTCGCTCTCGGCACCGCGATCGCCGCGGTGTTCCTCGCAGGTGCGCCTGCCCCTGTCTCCGTCAGTGCCGCCGATCCCGGACCCGGGCAGCCGTGGGTGCTGCGCAGCCGCACGATCGACGTGAGCCGGGCCGACTACGCCTGGCTGTGCGCCGACATTCCGGACGGTGAGGCCAGGCGGCACACGTTCCGCTGGTTCGACGACGTGAAGCTCGAAGCCGTACAGCGGCATCTGTCGCGCACCGCGGACGGCGCGCTGGCGTGGTCCGGGCAGGACGAGAAGATCCCGGAGCACCGGGTGACGCTCGCGGTGAGCGGTGTGTGCGAGAAGGGCGGCAAGTTCGGGATCTCCGGGCAGGCGGAGCTGCGCGAGAAGGTGATCACCATCCGGTCCGTGCCCGGGCACCCGGACAAGGCGATCGTCGAAGAGCTGGACCCGACCCTGGTGCCGGAGCCGCGGCACAACGACGCCGACACCGGCAGACCGCCCCACGATCCGGATTCCCCCACCCCGCGCTCGGTACAGCGGCGGAACGACTCCACCGCACCCGTCATCGATGTCGTCGCGGGATACACCCCGGGCGCGCTGCGCAAGATGGGCTCGCAGGAGGCCGTGGAGGCACAGATCGCCAAGGCCGAGGCGATGATGAACCAGGCCCTGGACGACAGCGGGGTGCCGGGCCGGGTCCGTATCCGGGACATCTTCGCCGTGCCCTACCGCGGCCCCGAGATCTCCAGTGAAGTGCACGGAAAGCTGGAGAATCCGCGCGATCCCGAGCTCGGCGCCCCCGCGCACCGGCTGCGCGAGCAGTACCAGGCCGACCTGGTGGCGCTGTTCAACGGCATCCCGCCGGGCAAGAGCACGGGGCAGGGCAGCCTGCCGATGCAGGGCGCGAACGCTTCGACGGACGAGTACGCCTACTCCGTCACCGACATCGAGTCGGTCTCCTGGTGGTACAACTGGGGCCACGAACTGGGCCACAACCTCGGTCTGTGGCACGACCGCCGCACGCTGCGCGACCAGGGCGCCCCCGACAGCATGGTCCCCGCCGGGCGCACCGGCTGGGTCACTCCCAACCGCCGCTTCCACACCCTCATGGCGTACTCCTCGGCCTGCGACCCGCAGGAGTGCCGCGCGGTCAACCAGTACTCGAACCCCGGCCACACCTGGTACGGCCAGCCGCTCGGATCCGAGCAGAGCAACAACGTGACGGAACTGCGCCGGTCCGTACCGATCGTGGCCGGCTACCGCACTCCGCGCTACGCGCCGCGCCAGTACGTACTGGGGCTGACGGCCGTCCCGCAGAGCGCGGGTTCGGTGGAGGCGGACCGTCAGGGCCCCTTCGACGAGGGAACCCAGGTGACGGTCGCCGCCACCGCAGCCCGCGGCTACCGCCTGACCGGCTGGTACCTGAACGGCAAGCCGCTGAACACCGACTCACCCTGGCTCTCGGTGACGATGGACGGAAATCACCGCCTGGAAGCGCGCTTCGCCCGGGTGCCGTTCTGGCCGTTCCGCTCGGCCGCCCGGACGTCGTAACGCCAGGCCCCGGCAGCCGCCGCCCGCTCAGCGCACAACGCTGATGCGGGCGCGGCTGCGCAGCAACGGCACCGTCGTGGCACCCGGAACGTCCCAGCGCTGCTCGACCTGTGGTTTGAGCACGCCCAGAAGCCGGGAATCCCAAGCCGCGTTCGGGTGCAGGAACCCTGACTGTGGCTGGATGGGCAACGCCGTACGGCATCTTGCCTCTGTGGGGGTCGGCATCGTGGTGGTCCCGGCCGCGGGAAGAGCAGTCGTCAGCGGCGGAACCTCCTCCCTGGGCCCGCGAAGGCAGGGGAGCGCCTCACAGGTCCATCCAACTGCAGCCGTCAGTGCGCCCGTCCAGCGGTGCCCACACGGAAGCCGATGCCCCGTACTCCTCCAACTCCTCCAGAACGGCGGCACCGAGGGGCACTTGGGTGGCGAACCGGCCGACCAGGGGGTGCCGGCGCACCATGGCCTGCAGGTCGGCCACTCGCCGTCCCAGGGAGCGGGGTCCGGCGCCGGTCAGGATGATCAGGACGCGAGGGTAGACGGGGTAACTGCGCTGCCACGGCGCCAGATTGCCCTGGACCGTCGGTACTCCTCGCCGCTGGGAGGCCACTGCGGTAGCGCTGTGGAACCGGGCGTAGGCGATCAGTTTGGTGGCCAGCGTCTCGCTGGACTCGGTGGCCCGGTCGACCTCGATGAAGGCCCGCAGCAGGGAGCGGGCGGGGTGGGTGCGGGTGTAGCGCATGAGGGCGTCCGCGATCAGTACCCGTTCTCCGTCAGCGGCCCCGTCGCGGATCGCGTGAGCGACTTCCGGTGTCCAGTCCAGCGGAGCGAATTCATCACCACGCATGTGGGCGTCGTCGAGGAACGTCAGCGCTGCCCGGTTTACTGCCATTGTGTGCGGGCTGCGCGGACCCATCGTGGTGGGGCGCCGGGGACGCCGGTGACGGAAGGGCGGCCAGCTGCCGACCAGGGTGCAGGCGGGGCCGGTCAGCGTCAGCGTGAGGATCTGCTCGCGCACGGGCGGCAGGGCTGACGCGGCGGCGGGTTGGGGCATGGCGTGCTCCTCGTACGGGCGCGCCGGCGGAGGGGTCGGCACGGGTGGCAGCGACGTGGGGCGTCGGTGTTCACCACCTCACTCACCCCTCTTACCGGGAGCGTTACCAGCGTTCCCTCGATGCGGTCTCGAAGTGGGCACAAGCGCGAACCTCCGGTTACCAAGCACTTGGTAAGGACTTGTCATCAGCTTCCCACGCGTCTGAAGGGCACCGGGCGAAGCCCCCTTCCCGGACCATGGCCCCACCATGGGGCGGGTCCGAGTGCGACGGTGCCACCGTGTTGGATGACTTCTGACCCGCTTTGGCGATCGAGTACGAAGAGGAAGGAAGCTTCGCCATGCCCACCAAGACGCTGCAGATACCCACCACGGACGGCCAGGCCGACGCCTTCGCCGCCTTCCCCGACAGCGACGAGCGGCACCCGGGGGTGCTGCTGTACCCGGACGCCTTCGGCGTGCGGCCCGAGCTGGAGGACAAGGCCCGCGAACTGGCCGAGCACGGGTACTACGTACTCGTCCCCAACTTCTACTACCGGCATGGCCCGGCACCGGTGATCGAACTTCCCGAGCACATCGGAGAAGCGGCCCGGCCCGCGATCTTCGCCCAGCTGATGCCCTTGATCGAGGCGCACACCACCGAACGTGTCCTGCGCGACGCCGACGCCTACCTCCGGTTCCTCACCACCCAGCCCGAGGTCAGCGCCGGACCGGTCGCCGCGATCGGCTACTGCATGGGCGCCGCCTTGGCGATGCGTACCGCAACGGCCCACCCCGACCAGGTGGCCGCCGTCGCCGGATTCCACCCCGGCTTCCTGGTCACCGACGCGCCCGACAGCCCGCACCGCGACATCCCCAAGCTCACCGCCCAAGTCCATCTCGGCCTCGCCGAGGGCGACTTGACGCCCGAAGCCCTCAGCGAGCTCAACCATGCGCTGGACGCCGCAGGTGTCGGCTACACCACCGAGGTCTACCCCGGCGCCATCCACGGCTTCACCATGTCCGACACCGACGCCTTCGACCCCTCCGCACTGCAGCGCCACTGGGACCGCCTGCTGCCCCTCCTCGAATGCACCCTGGGCGCCAGCTGAGGATTAGGCTCGGAAACCACACGTGACGTACACGGCTTCGGTGTGCTCGGCTCGCGCGCCAGCGGTGAAGTAGCGGTAGGGGCCTGGTGATCGTGGTCTTGCGCTCGCTGCCGCCGCGCCTGTTCGTCGTGCTCGCGCAGCATCTCCGCATCACGGTCGCGGGGGAGGGGCGCTCGCCGCTGCCCTGTGGCGACCGCCGGCACATCCGATCGGTAGGTGCGGGACCGCACACCGTCCCGACGAGCCCGCCGTCGCGGGCCGCCTCCGGTCAACGAGGCGGCCCGTACCGCAGGCGAGGTCAGTTCGTCTGCCGACGGACCTGCTGTACCTCGCGCTTGAGGGCCCAGGCGTCGGCGACCGGCCCGAGGTGGCTGAGCTTGTCGGGGTTGAGCACTGTGCGGACGGTCTGGATCTGCCCGTCGAGCACGTCGAGGGCCAGGGTCTGCAGGACCTTGCCGTCCCGGTCGCGGAAGATCGCGCCGGGCTGGCCGTTCACCTCGTGCGGTTCGACGGACACGTCGATCCGGCTCAGCAAGGGGAGGAACGTGCCCAGCACCCGGGCCACGTTCTCCGCGCCCATGACGGCCTTGGCGAACTGCGGGGCCTTGCCGCCGCCGTCCCCGACCAACTGCACATCGGCGGCCAGCAGACTCTGCAACCCGCCCACATCGCCGTCCTTGAGCGCGTCGAAGAACCGCGTCGCCAGCTCCTGCCGCTCCTGACGGTCCGCTGCGAACCGCGGCCGCCCGGCCTCCATATGGCGCCGCGCGCGTACCAGCAGCTGCCGGCACGCCGACTCCGTACGTCCCACCGCCTCGGCAACCTCGTCGAACCCGAAGCCGAACACCTCCCGCAGTACGAACACCGCCCGCTCCAGCGGGCTGAGCCGCTCAAGCAGCAGCAGCGCCGCCATCGACACCGAGTCGGCCAGCTCCACCGACCGCGCCGGATCCTCGTACGGATCGCTCAGCAGCGGCTCGGGAAACCACGGGCCCACGTACTCCTCCCGCCGCACCCGCGCGGAACGCAGCACATCGATCGAGATCCGCGTCACCACGGCCGACAGAAAGGCCTTGGCCGACGTGGGCCGGGTTGCCGAGCCGTCAAAGCGCAGCCACGTCTCCTGCACCGCGTCCTCGGCCTCGCCCACACTGCCCAGAATCCGATAGGCGATCGAGAACAGCAGCGGCCGCAGCTCCTCGAACTCCTCGACCTTGTTCACGCCGAATTCCCTTCCCCCTGAAGCCATCCCACCTGGCCGTACGCAACGGCGCAGGCACCTTCGAGTGATCATCCGGATAACCGGCGGGCCAGAGTAACGCCTCTGAACCCGGGGCTCGGGGCCCGCAACCGGACCCCGAGCCCGTTGCTGCCGCATCTCAGTGGAACTGTCCGACCTCGTAGTCGCCGGCCGGCTGCTGGGCGATGACGTTCAGCCGGTTCGCCGTGTTCATGAGGGAGATCGTGAGCGCCAGGGCGGTGAGCTGCTCCTCGTCGTAGTGCTCGGCGGCATTCGCCCACACCTCGTCGCTGACCCCGCCTGCCGCATCCGCGATCCGGGTCCCCTCCTCCGCCAGCTCCAGCGCGGCACGCTCGGCGTCGGTGAAGACGGTGGCCTCCCGCCACGCCGCCACCAGGTTCAGCCGTACCGAGGTCTCGCCGGCAGCGGCAGCCTCCTTGGTGTGCATGTCGATGCAGACCGCGCAGCCGTTGATCTGGCTCACCCGCAGTGCCACCAGCTCCTGCGTCGAGGTCGGCAGCGGCGATTCCTTGACCACCTTGCCCATCGCTATGAAGTGCTTGATGACCTTGCTGGCGGTCGGGCTGGCGAAGTAGTTCAGTCGCGCGTCCATGGTGTCTTCCTCCGTGCTCGTCAGTGGCTACACCCCCTGAGACGGGGTAGCCCGACCCCCTGTGACATGGGTGAATGTGACCTGCGTCTCCCCGTCGCTGACGCTGCAGTCGACGAAGCGCTCCAGCATCCGGGAGAGGCGACGCGACTCCTGCCGGGAGCCCTGGCCCCGTTCCTCTGTGGCCCAAGTGGCAGCGGTGCGTGGTGTTTGCGGTACGGGGCCTGTCGGCGCAGAGCGAGGGGCAGGCCTCGGATGCGATGTCCCCGCGTCCCGGCCACGATGCAGTGGAGCAGGCATACGGGCTGGTAGGCGGCTGGGGCATCCCACGAACTCCCGCGTGGCATCACGTTGTGGCGGCCGGCGCCGCGGTGGGTGGAGATTCGTGGTGCGGCGAGACGAGGCACTGATCTTCTGGAATGAGGCGCACACCACCAAGCGCGGCGGCGGATCCTGCAAGGGCGATGCCTGGGTCAGGGTTCTTTGGGCCGGTGGCTGGTCAAGTTGGGAGCATGCCTCCAAGACGGCGACCGTGTCGCTGTCGGGTATCGCGATGTCCCAGCACAAGGGCTGCAGTTCGTGCGTGATTTACCAACTGCCCATCTGATGACGTCCACGGGGATTACTGATTGGGATGCCTTGGCGGCCCGGCATCCCGACCAGCGGTGACGCTTCCTCCGACGCTGTATGCGGCGACCTGCCCAGGCGGCCGGCTACTGCGCGCGGCCACCTCCGGCGGTGCACACCGGGAATTTCCCAACCACGGACAGCAGCCCATGCATCCGACGTCGTGACGCTCGCTGCGCCCACCGCGCCGATGCGGTGGGGCTTGCGCAGCCGGCCGACGCGGCGGCGCGGAGGCACAATGGCCGCACCTCGTTGGCGACGGGATCGGAGGTGTACGTGGTGCTGCCGGACGTACCGGTGCGCTTGAGCGGCCGGGGGCTGGAGCTGCGGGAGTGGTCGGAGGCTGATCTTTCCGCCATGGTGGAGTTGTTCGACGAGCCCGAGATCGCTCACCATACGCCGCTGGCCTCGCCGTTCGATCAGGCCGCCGCTGAGGCGTACTTGGAGATGATCCGCCTCAGCCGTGCTGCGGGGGAGCGCCTGCATCTGGCGATTACGGCGGACGGAGAGCAGCCGCTCGGCGAGGTGCTGCTGAATCTGTCCCGGGGCACCATGGGCTACGCGGTGGGTGCCGCTTACCGGGGACGGCATCTGGCCTTACGGGCGGTGCAGTTGCTGACCCAGCATGCCCACCAGGCCCTGGGACTGAAGCGGTTGGTGCTCCAGATCGAGCCGGGCAACGCGCCCAGTGTCGCCGTCGCCGAGGCCGCGGGCTTCGTGCCGGCGGACGATGCGCCCGAGGAAGTCAAGGGGAAGGAATGCCGCTACCTGCTGCTGACTTGGGAACACCACGCGCCGCACGGCCTGTGACTGACGGCCGCGCCCTCGGTGTCCAACCCCCTTCCCATGTGTCCCCAACGGTGCGCCGTACAGTGCGCCCTACGGGTTCCCTCACGCTCCGTCACTCGCCGATGAAACCGCAGGTCGGGGCGGATGGTAGGGACGGCGGAGAATGCCGACATCCCTCCGTTCGCCGCCTTCCTGCGCTGGTGGTCGCCGTGGGTGGGTGGGGGTGAGTGGTGAGCTGGCTGGGCCGGGGCGGCTGCGGCCGTCGGGATCGGGCCGCTGCGCGGGCTGCTGTGTGCTGGCGCTCGGCGAGCCCGAGCGTCAGCAGGGGGACAGGCAGCGTTCAGTGTCCCGCTGGAGGGCGGGCGGCAGAACGGCCCTCTCCGGAGCGGCCGGCGCCTTGGCCTGTCGAGACCCGCAGAGCCCTTTCCCGTAAGCCGGTTGAGGCGATCACCGTCTGGTCGGTCACCGGGATCGCCGCCGCCCGCCGCCCCTCAGGAGCGGCGGGCGGCGATCACCTCACCCGGCCGTCGTCAGGAGCTCGTGAGGATGACGAGTTGCTGGGTCGCCCGGGTCATCGCGACATAGCGGTCGACCGCCCCTTCGACGCCCTCGCCGAAGTCCTCCGGGTCGACGAGGACGACCAGGTCGAACTCGAGCCCCTTCGACAGCTCCGGGGTCAGCGACCGGACGCGGGAGGTCGCTTGGAACGTGGGATCGCCGATGACGCAGGCGATCCCGTCGTCGTGCGCGGCGAGCCAGGTGTCGAGGATCGAGTCCAGATCCGTAACAGCGCCGTGCACGACGGGGATGCCGTTGCTGCGGATGGACGTGGGCACATTGGCGTCCGGGAGCGCGGCCCGGATGGCCGGCTCGGCCTCCGTCATGACCTCTTCCGGCGTACGGTAGTTGATGCTCAGCGAGGCCACGTCGATCCGGTCGAGCCCGACCCGCTCCAGCCGTTCCTGCCACGACTCGGTGAACCCGTGCCTGGCCTGGGCGCGGTCCCCGACGATGGTGAAGCTGCGGGACGGACAGCGCAGCAGCAGCATCTGCCACTCCGCGTCGGTCAGTTCCTGGGCCTCGTCCACGACGATGTGCGCGAATGGGCCGGCGAGCAGGTCCGGGTCGGTGGGCGGCAGTTCGGACTCGTCGACCAGGCTGACCTGGGCGTCCTGGCCGCGCAGCATCGTCACCAGGCCTTCGCCGTCGTCACCGTCGGCGCCGGAGTCGGCCGCGGCCTGGATCAGGTTGTCGACGACCTGCGTCATGTGCTCGCGCTGGGCGGCGAGGATGGCCTGGTGCCGGCGCTGGCGCCGTGCCGTCTCCGGGTCGCCGAGCCGCTGGCGTGCCGCGTCCAGGAGCGGCAGGTCGGAGACCGTCCAGGCCTGGGCGTCCTCGCGCTGCAGCGTGCGGATCTCGTCGCGGCTGAGCCAGGGAGCGCACAGCCGCAGGTAGGCGGGTACCGACCACAGGTCTGATACGAGGTCGGTCGCTTCGATCAGCGGCCACGCGCGGTTGAGCGTGGTGACCAGCTCTTCGTCGTGCCGCAGCGACCGTTGGAACAGGTCGGGCGGTACGTCGTCGTCGACCTTGTCCAGCAGGATCGTGACCAGTTCCTCCCAGATCTGCTCGCGCGCTTCGTTGTGCGGGGTACCTGGTCCGGGTGCGTCGAACGCCTCGGCCCAGTCGTCCGCGCTCAGCCAGACGTCGGCCCAGTCGGTCGAGACCGTCATCCCCTTGGCGGGCGGCTCTTCGTAGATGCTGACGGCCTTCTCGATCGCCTTCACCATGTCCGCGGACGACTTCAGGCGGGCCACGTCCGGGTCGGCCTCGACCGGCGCTGCGGGCCCCTCGGCGACGAGGTCGCGCAGCGTACAGGTCTGTACGCCTTCCTCTCCGAGGCTGGGCAGGACGTCGGCGACGTAGTTGAGGTAGGGCTGGTGGGGACCGACGAACAGCACGCCGCCGCGACGGTGGCCGAGGCGGGGGTCGGAGTAGAGGAGGTAGGCGGAGCGGTGCAGGGCGACGACGGTCTTGCCCGTACCCGGACCGCCGTCGACGACGAGGGTGCCGCGGGAGCCTGCCCGGATGATGGCGTCCTGGTCGGTCTGGATCGTGGCGAGCACGTCGCGCATCCGGTCCGAGCGGTTGCTGCCCAGGCTGGCGATGAAGGCGGACTGGTCGTCGAGCGCGGCGTGCCGTTCCAGCCCGTCGGCGGTGAACACCTCGTCCCAGTAGTCGCTGATACGGCCACGGGTCCAGCGGTACCTGCGGCGGCTCGCCAGACCCATCGGGTTGGCGTGGGTCGCCGCGAAGAACGGCTCGGCCGCGGGGGAGCGCCAGTCGAGCAGCAGTCGGCGCCCCTCGCTGTCGGTGAGGCCGAGCCGCCCGATGTACACGGGCTCGGGGCTGTCCGCGCTGACGACGTGCCCCAGGCACAGGTCCAGGCCGAAGCGGCGCAGGGCGCGCAGACGGCCGGTGAGCCGGTGGATCTCCGCGTCCCGGTCCATGGCGTCCCGGCCGGTGCCGCCGGGCGCCTTGAGCGTGGCGTCGAGACGGTCGGACAGTTCGGAGATCGCCTGCTGGAGGCTCTCCGCGATCGCCGCGAAGTGCTTCTCGTCGCCGGCGATCAGCGCCGGGTCGGCCTTGGGGGAGAGGCGGTCGGGAAGGTCGAACGCACTGGTGGTCAGGGTATTCACGTCATCAGCTCCGATCCGAGGTCGTGTCCGCGAGGTCCGGCGTCGCGCACGCCCGCAGCCCGGTGCCCAGCACCCGCGACGGCCGCGCGAGTCCCCTCACCGGCTCGATATCGCCGCACGACCCATAAACCGACAACAGCACACGCACTTAGTGAATCTCCCATTCCCGCAGGTTCTGGCTTTGGCCTGCGATTCTGCGGTACGACCGGGGCCTTGCCGCAAGTCCCCCTGTGCGCTATAAATTAAGAGTGGCAAGGAGTGAGTGTTTCCTCTTGCCTCGATCGCTGACTGCGAACAGGCAAGCCCTCCGCGTGGTGTAGCCGCAGTCCTCAGTCCATCGCTCTGATCTGTTCATGGCACACGGCCAAGAGCTGCTCTCTCGGTAGACCTCACTGGGTTGTGAGCAATACGCAGCCGCAACCGCATACCTCTGGAATGTCTGCAGGTCGGCGGGTCCCACATGGCCAGGTGGAGAGCGAAGGGCATTACGTGTGATCAGGCGCGGCGTGCTCTGTTCGGAGGCGGTGACGTGCGGATACCGTCCGCCATGGCGTCCATCTCCTCGCCGCCGACGCTGTTCCGCACGCCTGCACCGCCCTGAGTCGAAGCTGACCACCGCCGACAGGGCCCTGGCTGCCGTGTCTTGTCTGCGCAAGATTGCCACTCGAGACCTGCTGGCGCAGCTCTCCGGCGTCAACGGCAGCACCTTTACCAGGGACATTCACCAAGTCCAGCTCTTCCTGGCCGAGCACGGCTACACGCTTCCCTGCTCGGTAGCCAGGTTCCGCACACCCGCTGACGTGGCCGCGTTCTTTGCGGACAGCAGCCCGACGAAGGCCACATCAGCATGTTGCCGCTCTGCGAACCCGTATACAGTGTCTGATTTTGGTTTTGTGGTGGGCGTCCATCTTTGACGCCATGGGGCGGCCGGCCACATTGGCCGCCGGTGCGAGTGCAGGTCCGCGAGCTCTATTCCTGATTCCCCATCGGCGGGCCGTTCGTGGTCCTTGTCCGAGCGCTGTGCATTTCAAGAGTGAGACGGGTGGCTGCGACAAGGGAACCGGGGCCGAAGAGGAGTAGATAAAGGGCGATCATGTCGAGTTGGGTGGCACTGAAACCGATGATGAGGGCAGTTTCCGCAAGGAAGACAGCGGCCAGCCACACGCGGCGTGCCGTCCGGGCAGCGTGCGGGAAAGGCGGGAGAGCCGCCAGGACGACGCCGATCGCGCTGATGGCGAGGAACGCGACTAGCGGGCCGAGAACCAGCATGAGGGCGAGGCAGGACAGTGCCACGATGGCGATCGTGCCGCCCAGGCGCCGGACAGGGCCGTCGGCCCACACGGCCGCGAAAAGACCGGCGACGGCGGTCAGTGCGATAAGGCTCAGCATCTGCTCTTCTCCTGGGACGCAGTGAATACTACGGGAGGGGATTCGGGAAGAAGCCGCCTGCCCACTGCGGGAGCGGGCAGGCGGCTCAGTCACAGCAGGTCAGCTGCTGTACTCGGGGTCGCTCTTGAGGTTCTTGTCCAGGCAGAAATGCGCCTTGGACGGGTTGGTGCCAGCATCGGAGGGAGGCATCGAGGTGATGCCCCACGGATTTCCGCTCTTGTCGGTGGCGGCGCCGCACGAACCGAAGGGGTTACCCCACAGGGGGAAGTTCTCGTTCGGGTCCGGAGCGCGGCTGAACCGCTCGAAGTCGCCCTTGTTGACCGGCTCCTTCGAATTGCTGCGATGGCCTTCCAGATCCATGGCCTGACCGTTGTGGTAGAGGTACTGGTCGGGCATGTGGCTGTACCGCAGCAGCGGGCGGTTGCTGTTCTTCTTCACGGAGCCGTCGGTGCAGACCTTGAAGTTCAGCTCCTGCCAGATCGGGGGCGCCTGGGTGAAGATCGAGCCGGTGAGGGGTGAGAGCGCACCGCCGGTGTTGAACAGCGCCTTGAAGGTCTCGGTGGCGACCTTGACCATCGCGTGCGGGACCTTCTTGTTGTCGTAGACCCGCTTTTGCCAGTCGTCCATGGCCTTGGAGGCGGACTTGGCACCGAGCATTGGCCGGTAGCCGATCGAGCCACCGGAGGTGTAGAGCGCGGCCACGCAGCTGTTCTCGTCCGTCAGAGCGGGTGCCTTGCCGGCGAAGGCATAGGCACGGCCGGGAAGGACGCCCGTCTGATTGGGACGGGCTGTGGTCTTCTGCCCGTTGTGCGCGTTGAGGTCCTGGGTGGTGTAGGTGAGGTCCGGCGGCGCGATGCCGTAGTCCTTGTGGAGTGCGTCGAAGGTCTCCATCAGGTAGCGCGGCAGATGCGTATTGCCGGTGCGGTGGTCGTAGTTGACGCCCTCGCTTCCCTCGATGATCTTTCCGTCGTCGGCGGTGACGAACGAGACGACCGCCTTGGAACGGATTTTGTACGCCTCGTCGTCGGTGTCGAAGCGCGAGGGCTTGGCGGCGCTGGTGGGCCGGTCCTGGTAGCTGTTGGCGAAGCCGATCCAGCGGGCCAGGCTGTTGCCGTCGGGATGTTTGACGGGGTCCGTGCCGGCCTGGACGATCTGGTCCTTCCAGCGCTGCATGGCCTGCTTGGACGCCTTGCCCAGGCAGGTGGGGCCATTGGCGGCGCCGGAGCACTCCTTCACACCGGCCGCGCTGGAGGCGAGCCCGTGGCCCCAGTCGTAGACCTTCTGACGGGTTTCGAAGGGCGAGTCGACGATCCAGGAACTGGCGGTGTCGCCGTCGATGTTCTGGTTCTCGTCGAAGAGGGCGACCGCCTCGATGCTGTGCTCGGCGTACTTGCCCTTGATCGGGGCGATGGCGACGGCGTCGTAGGCGATGTCCTGGTCACCGGTGCCGTCCGGGGTGATGCTGGAGAGCGTCACCTTCGGGGTGCCGTCGAAGAGGAAGGCGCCGAGGGAGACCCAGCGGTTCTTGCCGCTGCCGCCCTGGTTCTTCTGGTCGATGACCTTGGTGCGCTTGCCCTTGGCGGTCTCGATCTCGTACTTGGCGAACTTGGTGTGGGCGCCGTGGTCGGGCAGATGGACCAGGACCTTGGCCGGGCCGGTGACCTTCTGAGAGAAGTTCCAGGTGCCGGTGACCTTCATCCGCTGCCCGGCTGCGTCGTTCTTGCGGGTGTGGGCGAACCAGAAGTGGCCGCCGTACCCGGCCCCGAGCTGTTGGAAGTCGATCTTTGCGGAGTCGGTGGCGAAGCCGAGGCGGAAGGTCCCGCTGTTCTTCTTGGGCTGGGAGCAGCCCGGCCGGGGGCTTGCGGTGCCGTCAGGGACGTCGTCGACGACCAGGGCGTTGCCGGGGAGTCCGTCGGTGGTGCAGTTGGGCGGGTAGGCGGTGCCGTCGGCCTCTTCCTTGTAGGTGTCGTTGAAGCGCAGCAGTTCGTTGCCGCACTGGGCCTTGGAGCAGTCCTTCCACTCGACCGGCTGGTTCCACCAGCACTTGAGGTCCGCGCGGTTGCAGGCGCCCTGCCCCGGTTCGTTCTTGTCGCCGTCCTTGATCAGGCTGGGGTTGCACTCGTTGGCGTCGGTGCAGAACAGGTCCTCGGGCGGTTTGACCTTGGTGCGCGCCTGGGGGCTGTTCCACCAAGCGGCGCGGAAGCCGTGGACCATCTTGCCCGGGGACTCCAGGGACTCCAGCGGGCGAGCGGCCCAGCCCAGGACCTTCTCCTGGTAGGGCCAGTGCTGTGGTGATGCGGCGTCCTTGTAGTGGTCACCGCCGAGCGCGTTCTCCAGGAAGGGCAGGCGGTTGGCCTTCCACAGCGGGTTGGCGGGGTTGTTGGTGTAGCCCACGCCCCACTTGCCGCCGTTCTTGCCGGCGTCGGACTTGGGGTAGTAACCGGAGTTGTAGGCCCACAGGGCGAAGAACCAGTTCTCCATCCACTTGGGGTCACCGTTGTTGACCTTCAGGCCGTCCTTGCGGGTGACGTTCCACTTTTCGGCGAGGATGTTGACGCCGGCCGCGATGTTGGCGGTGTAGTCCAGCGCGACGGCTTCCTGCTGCAGTGGGCTGAGGGCGGCGTCGGCCTTGTTCTTCTCCTTGCCCTTCAGGCGCATGCCGTCGGTGACCTGGGTGATGCCGTAGCCGCAGTCGGCCTCGGACCAGTTGATGGCCCACGGGTCGTTCTGCTTGCCGTCGGCGGAGTACTTGGTGCCGTAGAAATTGCCGATCAGCGGGTTACCGGTGACACCGGGGACGACCACACGGGAGGCCTGCCACATGTTGGACTCCTGGGCGGTGATGCCGAGCATCACCTGCGCCGGGATCCGGCCGCCGCCCTCCAGCGCCTTCAGCGGGAACAGCGACTGGGGCTGGTAGGAGCCCATGCCGAGGTTCTTCCAGTTCGCCGGGCGCGAGATGTGCTTGTTCAGGTTGTTGGTGATGGCCTGGTCGACAGCCCACTCCACCTGGCGCGGCTTGGGCTGCATGGCCTGCTTGCCCGGGTTGTTGCGCGGCACGGAGCAGTAGCGCTGGTCCTCCGCGGTGTCCGTGGCGGAGGACGCGGCGCGTGCTACGGCCGTGTTGCCCGGCTTGCCGGAGCCGCTGCCGGCGGTCAGTGCGGGCGAGGGCTTGGCGCCCTGCTGCGCGCGGTTCTCATCGGGCACGACCGTGAAGTCGGCCTGCTCGCCGGTATCGAGGACCTTGACCTCGACGTTGGCCGGGCGGGCGGCCGCCGGTGTGGCGCTGCGCGGGTCCTTGGCGTCGGCCCACTCCGTGCTGGTGACCAGGGCCTCTCCCTGAGTGGAGGCCCTGGATTCCTTGGGGACGTCGGTGCGACGCTGGACCGTGCCGGGCAGCGAGCCGCCGGGCTGGGTTTGGCCGGTGATGAACACCCGGCCGCCGGCGCTGCTGGACAGGTCCATCTTGACCAGCGGGCCGCGGGCGAGGACCGGCGGCTTGGCGCTGCCCGCGCCTGCCCGGCTGATGTCCTGCCGGCTGACGCGCTTGGCCTCGCCGGTGGCCTCGGCAGCGGAGCGCTGCGTGGCGGGGCGGTCCAGGTAGACCACGCCGCCCTCGGCGTCCGGCTTGAGCTGGAAGGGCACCTGTCCGGTACGGGCGATGGGCTTGCGCTCGCCGGACTTGTCGATCCTGACCAGGCGGGCGCCGTCGGCGGCCACGATGTCCTGGCCCACCGGTACGGCGGAGGTGACCTGGCCGGCCAGTTCGACGGGGGCGGTCAGTTTCCCGGCCGCGGCATCGACGGTGACCAGCCGGGTGGCGTTCTTCGTCTCGCCGCCGGTCTGGGTGATCACCGCAGTCTCGCCCGTACCGCAGCCGGGGCTGAAGTAGGCCAGCGACGCCTGACGCTCCAGCTTGGTCACCGCGCCGGAGTCCAGGTCGACGACGGCTGTGAACGCGCCGCGCGCCATCAGTTCGGGGCTGTTGGTGAAGGTCCGCGGTGCGTAGGCGACCACGGCCCGCTTGCCGGAACCGGTCACGCACGCGTTGCCGATCCACATATCGGCGTCGAATCCGGGCTCGCGAAGCGTCGCGGCGGTCCGCCAGGCGTAGGCGTCCTTCTGGTCGGCGACCAGCAGGTGGAAGCCCTGTGCATCGCCGCTGGTGGTCCAGGCGCGGTCCGCGGAGCGGTGCCAGTCGGCGCCCAGCACCTTGTCTCGCTCGGCGTGTGCCACTGCCGAGGGGCGGTTTGCCGGGCGGGAGGTGGCCGGGTCGTCGGCGGCGGGCGCGCGATCGGCCCAGGCCAGTGACGGGGTCAGGGAGGTGAGCACTGCGGCGGCCGCCGTCGCGGCGAGCGGGACGCGCAGTTTTCTGAATCGGTGTCTCACGAAAGTTCCTAGTTCGTACGCGGCAGAAAGGGCGCCGCGTGGTGCTCGTACGGGGGTGCGGTCCGTCCGGGAGGCGGGCGTGGGCAGCACAGACAGCGGGCACGGCGGCTCGCCTGCCTGGGCCTGCGCCACAAGGTGCGGGGGTGTGGCGGGGGCAACGAGGTGTCCTGGGGCAGGAGGTGGAGGGCGGGCCTCGGCGGCCGGGCGGCCGGAAGGTCAGCGGCGCAGCGCCTCCGCGGGTGGGATGCGCGAGGCCCGCCAGGCGGGGTAGAGGCCGGCCAGCAGTCCGGTGACCAGTCCCAGTACGGGGGCGGCTGCCACGGCCAGCGGGTCGATGGTGGCGGTCCATTGGCGTACGGCGGCTACACAGACGACCGTGAGGGTGCCCAGCGAGGCGCCGACCAGGCCGCCGAAGAGGCCCAGCGCAGTGGATTCGGCGAGAAATTGTGCAGTGATGTGCCGCCCCCTGGCTCCCAGGGCGCGGCGCAGCCCGATCTCGCCGGTACGTTCCATGACCGCGACCAGGGTGGTGTTGGCGATGCCTACGGTGCCGATGACCAGGCACACCCCCGCCAGCAGCAGGAAGAGGCGGCCGAGGTCCTCGCCCACGGCGGAGCGCAGGGACTGCGGGTCGGGGGGAGCGACGGCCCGGAAGTACTCGGGGTGTTCCGCCCGCAGTGCCACCGGCGCCTGGTCGGCGATCTGCGCGGCGGCCCCGAGCCGCGTGGCGATCAGCATCTTGGCGCGGCCGTCGTCCGGCGGGCCCCAGATCTGCTGTGCGGTGGCACGCGGCACGACCACAGACAGCAGCAGATCGGGCTTGCGGTCCACGTCCTTGAGGATGCCGATGACGGTGAAGGGAACATCGCCCACGAAGACCGCGGGCCGTGTGGTGAGGGTCGTGATGCCGAGCCGGTTGGCGGTCGCCGAGCCGATGACCGCCACCCGCTCGCGGTGGCGCTCGTGAAAGGCGTCGAATGTACGGCCCTGGGCCACCTCGGGCCCCGCGGCGCGCAGCACCCCGGGCGAGGCGGCCACGACCTGCGAGGAGGTGCCGTCGCCATGGGCGGCACCGGCCGGTGCGGACCGTACGCCCTGCCCGTCCTCCAGGCGGACCTTCCAGTAAACCCCCGCCGCGGTGGCGCCGTTGAGCCGCTCGACCCTCGCGTCGGCGTCCTCGGGGAAGGCGAGGGGCACCCGGTCCGCGTCCTGGCCGCCGGTGTCCTCCACGCTCACCTCGGTTGCGGTGAGCTCGTTGAAGCGCGCGTCGATCTGGGAGGCGGCGGTGCCGGTCAGACCGAGGACGGCGATGAAGGATCCGACACCGAGCACGGTGCCCAGGGCGGTGAGCACCGAGCGCGCCGGGCGCTGCAGCACACCGGCCAGCGCCTCGGCGATCAGATCGCGCGGCGGCAGGGTGGTGCGGGGCACTGTGCGGGCCTTCGCCCGTCGGCGCATCCGGTGCATCATCGGGCCGACTCGGTCAGGCGGCCAAGGGGCCGGGCAGTGGGGTACCCCGCGGCGGTGCCGTGCGGGGTGTGGTGGTCCGTACCGGCAGCAGGGGCGGGGGTGGCGTCGTCGTCTGTACGGACAGGAGCGAGGGCGCCGTCGCGGATCGCCACGGTGCGCCGACCGCGCGCGGCGACCTGGGCGTCATGCGTGATCATCACGATGGTCATGCCCTCGCGATGCAATTCGTCGAGCAGGGCGAGGATCGAGGCGGCGGTGTCGGAGTCCAGATTGCCGGTCGGCTCGTCGCACAACAGCAGCGAGGGGTCACAGGCCAGCGCACGGGCGATGGCCACACGCTGGCGCTCGCCCCCCGACAGCCGTGTGGGCAGTGCGTCCATACGGTGGGCCAGACCGACCCGGCGTAGCGCCTCCTCGGCCCGCGCCCTGCGCTGCCGGCGTGGGGTGCGCCGATACAGGAGGGCCAGCTCCACGTTCTCGCGGGCGCTGCGGTGAGGCAGCAGGTGGAAGGCCTGGAAGACAAAGCCAATGCGCTCGCCGCGCAGGGCGGTCCGCTCGGCGTCGCCGACGGCCGCGGTGTCGATGCCGTCGAGCAGATAGCGGCCGGTGGTCGGCAGGTCGAGGAGACCTGCGACGTTGAGGAACGTGGACTTGCCCGACCCCGAGGGGCCGATCACGGTCACATACTCCCCGCGGCCGATCCACAGGTCGCAGGGTTTGAAGGCGGCCACTGGCGGCGGGCCCGGATAGGTCAGCCCGACCGCGCGGAACTCGATGACGGCGGGGGCACGTTCACCTGCCGAGGCGGACATCGGGGACGGGGATGCGTACGCTCTCCTGCTCACGGCCCTCACCGCTCGCCCGCGCCGCGGGCCGCGATGCCCACGACGACCTGCTCACCGGCGGTCAGCCGGGCTGTGCCGACGGGCGTGATCTGCACCATGCCGTCGCCGGACATTCCGGTACGGACTTCGATGCGCCGCTGCCTGCCGTCGCTCTCCTTGACGGACACGGTCGTACGGCCGTCCGCGCCTGCGGAGAGCGCGGAGGAGGGCACGGCCAGCACCCGATGCCCGGAGGACGCGGCGGTGATCGTCAGCCGGACCTCCTTTCCGGCGAAGGAAGCCGGGAGCGCCTTGGCGGGCCTGATCCGCAGAGGGTGGCCCTTCTCGGTGCTCTGTCCGCCCTCCGAGTCCTTGGCCGGGGCGGGGGCATCGGCGACCGAGGTCACCTCACCGGTGGCCTCCTCGCCGGTGGTCTCGGAGAGGATGTGCACCTGCTGCCCCGGGCGGATGAGGCCCTTCTCGTGGGCGGCTACCGAACCGTCGACGGCCAGCGCACCGGCGGAGAGCGTCAGCAGCTTCTCACCGGGCTCGGCCCCGACCTTGGCGGCCACGGCATCGACGCGGGCGGGCAGGGACTCGAGATAGACGACCTCGGCCATGGGGACGGAGGGAGCAGGGTCAGTAGCGGGGCCTGCGGGGGAGGGCTGCTGCGCGGCGCCCGCCGCCCGGGGCTCGCGCGCCGCGCCGGAGTCGTTCTCGGCAGGTGCGGAGGGTTTGTCGGCGGCGGTCCTGTCGGCGGCGGGCGCCGCGTACCCCATCCGCGCGTACAGTGCGGAGACGGCGCGGCCGGTTCCCGGCCCGAAGGTCCCCTGCCGGTCCGTACCGGTGGAGTGCCCCAACGAGGCCAGGGCGCGCTGCAGTTGAGCGACATCCTCGCCCTGAAGGCCCGGACCGAGATCCCGGTACGCGGGCAGCGCGCCCCGCAGCGCGAACACCGGCCGCCCCGACACGTCCAGCAGCGGCCTGCCCGCGGCCACCGAGTCGCCCGCGGCCACCTTCACCTTGGTGACCACCGCCCGGCCGATCCCTTCGCCTGAGGGGCCGCCGGAGGCGACATCGACGGACTGGCTCGCCGCCACCCGGCCACGTGCCACCAGGGTCTGGGACAGGACGCGGTGTTCCACCGCAGCGCTGAGTACGTCCGGGGCCGGGGGTGCCGTTTCCGCCGCGACCTGCGCGGGGGACTTGACGAACGCGGCGGCACCCAGACCCGCGCCCCCCAGGGCGAGGGCACCGGCGACCACCGCCACCAGGGCGCGGCGGCGCTTGGCCAGGCCGGTGCGGGGCGTGGCCTTGGAGGATTCGCTTGACGGCGTGGGGAGTTGAGCGGATGCGCCCGCCTCGGTGGCGGCGGGCAGGGGCCGGGTCGGCTCGCAGGGGTGCTGGTTCATCGAAGGCGCTCCCTCAGTCGGTTCCGGCGAGCACGGCGGCGGCCTTCTTCACCTGGGCGTCACGCAGCTTCTTGACATGATCCAGGTGCTCGGCGCGCTCTTCGATGCCCTTCTTCTGCAAGGCGGCTTCGGCCTCGAACCAGATCTTGGCGACCTTGTGGCGCTCCCGGCAGGCGAGGTCGGCGGCGGCGGTCGCGATCTCCAGGTCCGTGACCTCTTCGGAGGCGAACCTCGGGTCGTCGCTGGCGTCCAGGGGCTCCTTGTAGGAGTAGCCCCGCTCCTTCATGCACGAGGACCAGTCCCGGAACGCTGCGACCACCTCGGGCTGCTGTTTGGAACGCAAGAACGCGTCATTGCCGACCTCTTGGGCAGTCTGGGCGAACTCCGTCCCGTCCCCGCCGAGCTTGCGCTGGGCCTCCCCGCCACAGCCACCTTCCGGCACGTCCTTGCCGTTGACGGTGCGCTCACTGCCTGTCAGTGCCTGTTCGGTCGGCCCGCCGTCGGAGCCCTCATCCAGGGCACCGGCCTTCATCGCCTTGTCGTATGCCGCCTGTTCGGCGGCGTCCGGCTTGTAGCCCCGCTTCTTGGCCAGCTGAGCGTCATGGATGCCGTAACGCCAGTCGGTGAGTGTCTTGGGGCCGACCGTCGGTAGCTCGGCGGCGGGGCTCCACTCCACCCCCAGGCGCTTCATGCAGTCGCCAATCACGGTGCTGCGGGCCCGCGCTATTTGCCGGTTCTCGTCGTCGGAGGGCAGGTATGCCTCAACCGGCAAGGTCCATGTCGATGGATCGGCGGGATCGGCGTTGCGCTGGGATGCCGAGCGCGCCGTATCGTCCGTGCCCTGTGTGGCGGACGAACAGCCGCTGGTGGCGATCAGCGCCACTGAGACCGCCGCCACCGCCCGGTTCCTGGCCGACCGTCCGCTGAACCGTCGCACGTTACGTTCCATCACTGTCACTTCTTCGATCGTGGCCGCTGCGCCGCTCTCGGCAGGCCTTTCTTGGGCATCGCTGACCGGCCGTTCCGTCCCCGGCACACCTTTCGCCGTATGCAAGGGATGGAACGGCAGGACTTCTCCGACCGCTCTCCACCGATCTACGGCGATCTACGCTGCTTTACGGACGAGTGGTACGCAGAAACGCTGACTCGGCTCTTCGGCTCAGCTCTTCCACATGAACGACGCGTTGTTGTTGAACGTCTTCTTGAGCTTCATGGACGACATGGTGGGGACGGTGTCCACCGCACCCTTGTAGCCGCTGTTGTAGTAGACGAAGCCGCGGTATTTGGAGTGGCTGTTCTCGGCGGCCGTGGAGTTGTTCTTGATCTTCTGTCCGTAGCCCTTGCCCTTGCCGCCACAGAACGTCAGAGCCTGATTGGCGTTTATGGTGCCGCCCTGGGCAACGCTGCCCAGATCCCACTCCGCATACCCGAGGTTTCGCCATGCGGTCGACATCGACGAGCTCCAGTGGAAACGGAACTTGTACTTGGTTCCGGCGCAGGCGTTCTCCACGAAGTCGAGGTTGGGCGCCCGCGGCATGAACTCTTCCGGATTCTGGACGGCCGCCGGGCTCCGGTCCCCGTCCACGGCGACGGCGCTGCCCACCGGAACCGCGACCAGTGCCGCTCCCATCGCCGTGATGGCGGCCAGTCGCCCGCCCTTTCGGCGCCATGCGCTACGAGACATGCAAGAACTCCCCAATTACCAGTAGGTGCACAGTTCGAGGCCCGCGGCGGGCATGCCCGCGGGCACGCCAATGGAAAGATCAACGATCTTCCTCGACCGCCGGCACGTAAAGCAATAGTAAAGCATCGGTAAGTATGCACCATGCAATGCCTGGCTGTACAGCCCACTGGGCCAGTGAATCTAAGGCCTATTGCGTGTTTGTATCTATCTTATAAAGGTTTCAAGATCGAAAACTTGTGAAGGGGTATTGCTGCCATTGATCTTGATCGATCTTCCATGTATTCCGATTCGCGATCTTGGCGAAGGCGTCCCGGTAGCGGTTCAGGGTCGCAAAACATTCCCATCCGCGCTTTTTTGATGGAGCGTCAGTTGGGTCGTCCCGCTCCTCGCCGGAGGGTTGAAGGGGGCTTGTGGTACCCCCGGAGGCATGGACTGCTTTGCCTGTGCTTTACGATCCCTTGGAGTTGCGGGGAGTCTTTCCGGCGCCATTCGTACGCCCGGGACCGTACTCATCGCCCCCGCAGGTAAACCAAGTTGATGGGAAGAGAGAAATGAACCTCAGGCATCGGAGAGCAACTGTCCTCGGTGCGCGCGCCGCAGTGGTGGGAGCCGTCGCGGCTCTGTCCGTCGCGGTGACCACCGCCCCTGCCAGCGCCCTGAACACGGGCCACGAGAACCAGATGAGCAAGGAGGTCTGCAAGAACTACTACGACTCCAAGTTCAAGTTCACGCTCTTCCACAACTCGAACCAGGCTGGCTCGTACCGGAACATCGGGTACAGCGTCGGAAACTTCGCCGACGAGCGCATCGGCGGGGCAGCCCAGGGCGGCACGCAGCCGCTGAAGTTCTGCGGCGGCAAGGGGAAGGGAAGTGGCGCGAACATCAAGAACAACGCCGCGTCCGCCAAGAACCGGCACACCCAGTACACCGCTTACGTCTACTACAACAGCTGGTACAAGGGCGCAACCGACCCCGTTGTGACCGGAGTTTCCCGCAACCTGTCGAAGACCTACAACCAGAACGCGTCGTTCCAGTGGCGCAGCTGACCGCAGGCCAGTGATCTGAAACCGCCGGCGACTGAGGGAGCCATGAGCCTCCTGCAGACGCCGGCGGCCGGATGCCATCAGGCCTCCCTGCCGCACCCTGAACGCCTCCGGCCTGAGCCCGTACCCCGGGTACGCAGGGGCATGATGACGCGCGCTTCGGCAACATCCGCGAGGCCGGCAACACCGCCGCCGCGTCCATCCCGCTCGCCCTGGCCGACACCGCGGCACGCGCCCTGGTCAAGCCCGGCTCCCGCACCCTGCTCAGCGCCTTCGGCGGCGGGCTGACCTGGGGCTCCCTCGCGCTGACCTGGCCCGCTGCTCGGCCCCGCAGCTACGCCCCCGAACTGCCCGGCTCCACCACCGCACCCCAGGCACCCACCAGGAAGGCAGCACCATGGACACTGTCTACGAGCACCTGGTGACGCTCCTCACCGACAAGTTCGATGTCGACGCCGCACAGATCCGGCCCGACGCCCGCCTCGACGGCCTGGACCTCGATTTGCTCGCCGTCGCCGAACTCGCCGTCACCCTCGAGGAACACTGGCGCGTCCCCCCGGACGAGGACACCACCGCCGACCTCACCTTCCAACAGCTTGCCCGCACCGTGCACGAACTGCTGGGCACCCGGCAGGAATCGCACAGCACCGGAACCCCGCAATGACGGCGTCCGCGGTCAAGCCCTCCCTCGCCGTCACGGGAATCGGCCTCGTCACGCCCGCCGGCATCGGCACCAAGAAGACCTGGGAGCGGGTGTGCTCGGGCCGGCCGACCGCAGCAGAGGACCCCGACCTGGCAGGGCTGCCGGTCTCCTTCTCCTGCCGGGTCCCGGACTTTGACCCCCGCCTGCACACGGGCACCAGTCAGCCCCACCGGCACGACCGGTGCCCCGGCCTCCAACAGGCCCTACGGCTCGCCCTGTCGGCCGCCGGCGCGCTGCCTCAGCAGGTGAGCCACATCAACGCCCACGGCACCAGTACACCCCTCAACGACCAGACCGAAGCCGGCGCACTGCGCCGCCTCTTCGGCGCGGATCCCCCCTCGGTAACCTCGGCCAAGGGCGTCCTCGGCCACCCCATGGGCGCGGCCGGAGCCATCGAAGCGGCGCTCACCGCCCTGACGGTGGAACACCAACTCGTCCCACCCACCGCCAATTTCGAAACCGCGGACCTCGGCACCAGCACCATCGACCTGGTAACGGGAGCACCCCGCAAGCAGACCATCCACCTGTCCCTGAGCACTTCCTGCGGATTCGGCGGACACAACACGGTCCTCGCCTTCCGCCCCGCCCCATGACCGCTCAGCGCGGGCCAGTCCATCAATGAGGCAGTGCTGCCCACCCGTTGGCGCGGCCACCGAGATCGATCCGGAACGTCACCGTAAGACAGGCCCACTCCTATCTCACCGCTCGCTGCGGCCACAACCCCCATTGGAACGAGCTGCTGGACACACTGGACCGCGACCGGCATCGGCCCGTGGCCCGCTACCTCACCACGCCGTGGCGGTTGGGCCTGGCCGCCACGGCTTTCCGCGACGAAGACCCGGCCCCACTGCGGGCGGATACCACTGCGGCGGAACGTGACGAGTTGCTGCTGCCCAGCCCGTCAAGGCCACCCTGGACGGCGTAGCCGCCGGTGATCACCGGGAAAGGGCGTGCCGATGGCGAGCACGTCGGCCAGCGGCCGGCGGTGCAGGCCGGTGAGGTTCATGCAGTGGTCGTGGCCCGGACGGGGAGCTCGGGGAAGGTCTCTTCCCACACTTCGCGGATCGGTCGGCTGATCAGGGTGCGTAGCACGGGCCACTGGCTGATCAGCAGGTCCCGGTTGAGGAAGGTCTCCAGGTCCTGGCGCAGGCCCTCGGCGAGTACCGTGCGGTACAGGCTCATCCGCAGCCGGGGGCGGTCCAGGCCGAAGGAGCGCAGTCCTGACCACACCACGTGCAGGGACAGGTCGACCGTGCCGTGCGTGGGGCCGGCCAGGCCCCGCAGGCAGCTGACGGGCGTACCGGGCGCACAGCACCTCAAGCGCGGACGGTGCGGTAGGTGAGGACGGCAGAGCCATGTTCTGATGACGGCGCGCCGCGCCCGTCCGGACATCACAGGGCCGAAAACCCTCTGGGGTCGCCGGTCGTGGGGCAGGAACGGGGGCCGCCTGGAGGTGGTCACTCCGCCCTGTTAGGGCTTCCTGAATTCGAATCGCGGATCCCCATCAACGAGGACACCGGACGGTTCATCGACTTCGGACGATTCGCGGCACCGGGCCGGGATCCGTCCAGTGAACCCGTGGTTCGGCGATGGTGAGCTGTATGCGGAGCAGTCCGGCTCCGGGCCGCGCGTCGACCGGTCCGCGTGTCCAACCCGGCTCACGGGCCGCACCCGAACGGCGTCGGGCGTGGTTCGCCTGCGGAGAAGCTGGTGACCAGGCACCTCAACGGTGCTGACAAGGGCGGCCCGGGTGGCCGTCCCCCGGGACTTCGCAGGAGCCCAGCGTGCGAGGTCCACTTGCCAAGTCGCAAGGCGCACCGCACGCGGTTACCGTCGCCTCACTGACAGCTACGTGACGCGCAGTACGAGGCCACCTGTCGACTCCCTCGCTTTCCGCGTGACGTGACGCCTGGAAAGGATCCCCCATGAGAGGCTTCACCCGTCCTCTGGTCACACTGATCGCCACCGCTGCCCTCGCATCCGGCGCCGTGATCACCACGGCTCCCGCCGCCTTGGCCGGGCCCGCAGCAGCAGATGCGCCGCGCCCCCCAGACCGTCAGCGATGCCAGCAAGCTTTGGAGTCCCTCCGCGGTTTGCTTCCAGAGCTCGCCGGAGCCGTGAAGGACCGAGCACTCGTGGGCATCGTCCGCCAGGACCTCGACGAGGCCATCGCCGGCCTCGCGGCGAACAAGATTCCCGATTCCAAGAAGCTGGTGCAAGATCTGACGAAGGTCGCAGCCCAGCTCCCCGTAGAGCACCACCCCCGCCTGTTCGACGCCGTCCATCCAGCCGTGAACAGGTGCCTCCCTGGCACCATCCCCGTTAGTAACTGACGTACCAGCAGGCCGGACAGCGACAACGACCTGCGGAAGGGGCGCCGTCACCGCCCCCCCCGGGCGCGGCCGCCACGGGGGCGGGCGCGCCCGGCGCGGGCAGTGCCAGCGGCCGCCATCGCTGGACGTCACCCTGGAGCTGGTCCGGCGGCTGGTCGGCCTTGACCAAGACGTGCGGGAGCAATGGCGGGACAGGTGGAAGAGCGTCAAGCTCGACCAGCGGCAGGCGGCCGCACACAGGCGGCCGCACCACAGCAACAGGCCCTCACCATCAGGGGGCGACGGGCTCCAGGCGCCACGCCTTGATCCGGACGACCGCCGGGCTGCCGGTTCCTTCCGTGTGGTCCACGCGGGTGCGGACCGTGAGGCGATAGCGCGCGCCCGCCAGCTCCACCTCGGCCGACAGCCGTGCGCCCGTCGGCCGTTCCCCGTACCCCTCGATCTCGACCGGGACGCGGCCGGTCCAGTTCACGCCCTTGTGCGGAACGATCTCGGTGGGCAACGGCACGCCGGGAGCGATCGTCTGCCACCAGTCCCGACGGCCCTCGGCAAGGGCGCGCAGCGCGGCGCCGACCACGCGCACCGAAGCCTTCTCGACCTCCAGCGGGTGGGTGCCTTGCCGGTACGTCTCGCTCAGTTCGCGGCTCACGGTCAGCTTGCCCAGCGGCATGCCCACCTTGCCCGGTGCGAAATCGTCGGCCCGTGTCCCCGGCGGCAGCGCGGGTACCACCCGTGGCCAGGAGGCCGGCTGCGCAGCGGGGGCGGGCTGCGGAGTGCCGGCGGTCTCCCGTACGAGGCGCGCGGTGACCACGTACCGCTGGTCGCTGGGAAACAGCGCGCCGATGGGCCAGCAGGTGACGAGCTTCAGCTCCGGCTTCGCGGAGTGCAGTACCGGGTGGCCCGCGCGGACCACCTTGCCGCCCGTCACCTGGTAGGTCCAGGTGCGGCAGGCGCCCTGGACCTCGACCGTGTCTCCCGGCCGTAGCTTGTCGAGCTCATTGAAGTACGTGATGTCATGGCCTTCCAGGACGGTCGTGCCGCCCTGGTCCGGCCACTGGCTGCTGGGAAGGTGGCCGACGGCCCGGTCGAGCGTGGCCCGGTCGGCGCCTTCCAGGACAGCGGTGCGCAGGCCGGTGCGCGGCACCCGCAGCACGGCGTGCGGGACGTCCGGCCGGCCGATGCGCGACGGGGGCAGCGCGGAACAGTCGTCCGGAGCCCCGAAGGCCGGTGCGGCGCGGGTGCCGGTTGCGGCGACGTCGTCCCACATCTGGGTCAGGCGGGTGCTGGAAGCGGTCCAGGCGGCGTCGAACCGCATCGCGTTCCCCAGGGTCATGGCACCGGTGGCGAGCAGGGTGACAGCGGCCGTGGTGGTCAGGATGCGGCGTCGCGTTGCCCGTCGCGGCGGCGCCGGTGCCGGGGAGCGGGGGCGGGACTCCCGTACCTCGCGCCTGACGACAGGGATCCGCACGGCCACGGGCCGGTATCGGACGCTCACCGTGGGGACGGTCCGCAGCACGTACTTGATTCCCGGCACATGGCGGATGCCAGGGAGCGACCCCATGTACCGCGCCTTGTAGGGCTGGGGGACATAGCGCTGTTCCCGCCGAAAGCGCAGGAGCGCCACCATCAGGGTGCGTCCATCAAGGCGTACGCGGGTCCGGCGCGCCTGCTTGGGGGCCGTGGTGGGGAGCTTTGCCGCGGACCGCCCGCAGTGCGGGCAGCACTGCGGGCCGGTCGACGAGGGATCGCTCATGCCGTCGATCACCGTGGGATGCCTCTCCGTCTGCTGTGTCTACGGGGTGGTCAGGCGACGTTGTTGGGGCGGCGGAGCCCGCGTCCCCCGCCGAGCAGCAGGGTGGTCCCGGCCGCCAGCGCGAGCCCGGAGCCGACCAGTTCGGGGGTGAGCGGGATGCCGGTCTCTGCCTTCGTCGCGCCTTCGATCGCGGTTCCCGCCGCCGGCTTCTGCGGTTCCGCCGGTTCCCCGCCCTTCGAGCTGGTCGCCGCACGGAGCTCGGTGGCGCCGTTCTCGGGGGCCACGAAGACCAGGTCCGGGGTGCCGTTGACGCTGAGTTCGGCCTTGCCGGAGGAGAAGCTGGCCTTCTGCTCCTGCGGACGTGCGAGGTTGAGCTGGATCGCCTTCTGCCCCTCGCTCAGGTCGCTGCCCGTGACCGTGAGGGAGAGCGGCTTGGCGAACTTGCTGTCCACGGTGGAGCCGTCGACCTTGTACGCCTTGAGTCCGACGGCGGCGAGGGCGCGGTAGCCGGAGTAGCCGATCCGCCCGAGGCTGCCTTCGAGGGACTTGGTGTCCGCCGTGGTCATACGGAGCTCGGTCGGCTCCTTGAACGCCCCTTCGGGGATGCTGAGTTGGGCGTTGCCGCCGTTGACGGCGCCGGAAAGGGTGCCGCCGGACTGGTCGATGATCTGGCTGGCGACCACCCGGGCAGCGGGGGCCGCGGCCTGCGTGTCGTGCGGGGAGAGTGCCATGGCCGCGGGTGCCGACAGAACGGTGGCGCCTGCGGCGAGTGCGGCGGCAGTCATGACCTTGCTCATGGGTGTACGTGCCTTTCTGTCTGTGCTCGGGGCGGTTCGAACTGCGGACTGGGGGCGGGAAGTTGATCCGGCAGTGACGCGGGGGCGGTCGTGCCGAGAACGGCCCTGCGCCGTGCCCGGGGGCTTCGGACAAGCTCACCTCCTGCCTGCTCCGGAGATGTCGGCGCGCAACGCGTCCAGCGCGGCGTACAGCCCCGCGAACCCCGCATCGATTTCGTCGGCATCGGCATCGGCATCGGCATCGGCATCGGCACCGGCATCGGCAGCGGCCACGGTTGCCGGTTCTTGGTGAAGGGACGGGCTCTCCGTGTCCGCCGAGGCGGCCACTACGTCCGGTCTGCGGTCCTCTTCGGGATCTCGCCTGTCGGGGGTGGCGGGGGTGGCGGGATGGTCCGCCTCTGGCTCGGGGGTGATGGTGGGCTTCCGTTCTTGTTGAGCGGGGCCAGTGGGCACCTCGTCGGAGGATCCGCCGCGCCGCCGCCGGCGCCGTACGGCCGCACCGGCCACACCGGTGAGCACCGAACCCGCGCCGACCGAGAGGTAGAGCGTGCTCCGGTCGGGCGGGGTACTGTCCGCGGGCGCAGGGGCGGTGAGTTGGACCTCTGCCCGGCAGGCGTGGGCGTGGCCGGGCGGCGTGCAGGGGCCAGAGGCCAGTTCGCTGCTCGCCCGAAGCGCCAGTCCCTCCGGCTTCGCGCCCGGCCGGGCCGCGAGGTCCGCGGTGAAACTGACGGACACGGTATGACCTGCCCGTAGCGCACCCGTCCAGATCAGATGGCGCCCCGTGAACCTCGTGGAACCCCCCGTCGCGCGCGCCTTCTTCGCGTACGAGGCGGCCTCGCGCAGGCCCCCGAGGTCGATGTCGAACGTGGCCGGATCCGTGGCGGTCCAGTCCCCCGACCCGACGTTCTTGGCGTTCACCTGGAAGGTGACCGGGCCGTCACCGGAGACCTCGGCGGGGTCCGCCCGGACGGTGAGTTCCAGCCCTCGCAGCCGGACCGGCTGCCCGGCCCCCGGAACGCTCAGCACCGGCCGCTCGATGGTCCGGTGAACGGCCGCGGTGAAGTAGATCCGCGCATGCTGACCGGGACCCAGGTCTCCCGTCCAGCGAAGCGACCTGCCCCGGAGCGCCACCTGGCCCGGCCCCGTGACCACCGCCTTGCCGACCAGGTCGGCCGAGGCGAGGACTCCGGAGAGGTCGATATCGACATGGCCCGGCGCCCCTGAGTCCCGGGCCGGACCGGTCAGTTCCACGACCCAGCCGACCGTGTCGCCAGGGCCCGCGACTCCGGCGTCGGACGACACTTTGGTGACCCGTGGTCCCTCGCGCTGGGGCAGGGCCGTGTCGGACTCGGACACCGGCACCTCCGCCGGCCCTGCCGGTGGTGGCGTGGCGGGAACAGCGACGCTGCCCTGTGCCGCCCACAGCGCCCCCATCACGAACACCACACCCGCTGTCCGGCTTGCCTGGTGCAACTTGCTGTACACCACGGCTACTTGTCCGCGCCGGTGAACTCAGCGCCACCGTTCGGATCCGGGAAGGGGCCCACCGGTTCGGCCACTGCCGGGTGGGAGACTCGGCTCCACGCCTCGTCCTCCGACGCGTCGATACCGGACGGGGCATCCGCCCTTTCCTGCGCCCCACCCAGCAGCGTGCCGCCGCCAGTGGCTGTGGCCGAGCTTTGCGCGGGGAGCGTCAGGGGCTCGGCGGGCGCCTTCCTCCGGTGGAGGAACCAGGCGAGGAACCCGGCCAGCCCCAATGCGGCCACGCCACTCGCCGCGACGACCAGCCACGAGAGATATCCGCCTGCCCACCATCCGCCGGGAGCGACGTCGTCCATGTCGGTCGCGCACACCGGCGACTTACCGCCCTCGGCACAGGCCACCAGGGCCAGGCGGTCAACGCTGCCGGACGCCGAGCCCACCGTGCCCCTGAGCGTGAGGACCTCGCTTCGCTGGGGTGCCACCCGCAGCTTCCACCGGACCTGGTCGCCCTTCCTGGCCCCGTCGGCGTCGGCTGACGCCCACTGGAACCCCTCGGGCAGGACCGCGGAGACGGAGGCGGCCAGGTGGGACGACGAGCTCTGGTTCTCCACGGTGATCCGGTACCCCACCTTGGAGCCCTCGGACACCTGGCGTACCCCGTTGTCCACGGAGATGGCGGCCATCGCTTCTCCGCTGGGTGCGGCGCTCTCCAGTTGCCCGAAACCCGGTACGCCCCCGGGTTCTTCGTCTGCCGCCGCTTCTCCGGCGATGCCACACCATGAGGTGGCAAGTACCGCCGTCGCAGCGAGCGTCCCGAAACGGGCCCTGGAGTGCGAGAGCATTTCTCTCCTTCGGTCGACTCCGGGATGACGGGCGGGGTTTGTCATTCCGGCATACGTCAACCTACTGACATGTAATGCCACTTGTGAGTAGGCATGAATGCGGACCACCTGCATGGCGGAAAGAACGTGCATTATTGCTATTGAAATTAATTGAACGAATTCTTGGTTCCCGTTGTCGGTCGAGCGGAGGAAGGGCGCTGCCCAAGGAGCGTCGCGTGGACGGCTGGAAGGGGGAGGGCGTGCACCCGTTCAGGGAGAGGGGCTCCACGGTGACGCAACGGCGTTGACTTGCCTAGGGAGTTGTCGCGGATGGCTGCGAACGCCCAGGGGGCGACCTTCGCAGGGATCTCCGGTGCCCATTCGATCTGATGGAGTCGCTCGCGGACATCCCCGACCTGTCGCAACTCGCGACCGGTATTCTCCGGAGCCGCAGGTCCGGTGATGTGCAGTCATTAATATGATGCCTTGCGCTATGTGGCTTATCGTATTCCATTAAACGTACCGGGGCGGATTCCGGCTCGTTGAGTCAACGTGCACTCACACTCCCCGTACCACGAGTCCCGGTATCTTCCCTACGTTCCCCCGATGCGCTCGGGGCTGACGGAATGGCCGGACCCGCAAAGTTCGCCCACACCGATCTACGACGCTCTCTACCGGGAGTACATCGATACCTCCCGGTGCGCGCCCGGCGACCGTACGGGCGAAGCGCCGCCCCAGCAGCACGGCTCCGCCCCTGCGCCGGACGTGCCGCCCTGGGGGAAAGGGCCGGAGGACCGACACCACCCGTAGCCCCTCCCGCCGACCAGCGCCCCGAGTGCTGAGCGCGGACCGGAGTGTGAAGGCGTACGGACCCCAATGGCGCGAGCCGGGTGTACCGGATGCCCGTAGCCGGGTGGTCGGCTGTGGTGCTGACGCCGCGTATGGCGGAGCGGTGGCCACGGGCACGGCTGCGCGGCCGGCGTCGTCGGCAGCGATGGCCCTTGTGCCGGCCTCGGCTGCCCTCCGCCTCGCGGATGCGCACCACGGGAACTCCCGCATAGTGCAGGCCTTCGCGATGTGAATCACTCTGGCCGTCAATGTGAGCGCGAGCGGAGAGTCGGCCTACTTCCTGTGCCGGGTCCATGAAGGGAGCCGGGCGGTTTTCGGCGCCCAGGACACTTAGAGCCTTCGCCAGTTAGGCCACAGAGGTGGGCGACTGTCGCGTGTCCCGTATCGCCCAGGGGCTGCGCGGTGGCACTCGGCGACGGCGGCTGGTGTACCAGTCAGGCAGTGGTAGGGGGAACGCCGCACTCAGCCGCGGCAGGCTTCATCACGGCCATCAGATGGGGGCGTCGGTGTGGTGAACGGGTGATGGTGGCATTCGCAGAGCAGCGGACGCGCCCCCGGCTCTGACCTGCGCCGTGTCCGTCGTTTACCAGGAGTGATTGCCCGGCCGAGTTCCCCATTCTTTCGGCCTGGGGCAGCACGCCGGATGCGCCATCGCGTTTCGGCAGTATGGCCAGTGTCGGCTCATCAGCGGCGATACGGGCATTGTCGGCATTCCCGTCCCGTCATGCTGCCGGGACAAAGCCATACGGAGCAATAAGCATCGCTTAAAAGTGCCTTCTGCGCGGCAAGGTGATCTTCTCCGGCCAAAAGCGGTTATTTACGTAGGTGGCTCACTGGCCATTACGCGAGTGACCCGCCTGTTCAGCGCGAACAACAGGAGAAATCTTGCCAACGACAGTAGCTGCCGCACTGCGCGGCAAACGTCTGCCACGGCGGGCCGGCACCCTAGGTGTCGTGCTGCCGCTGATGGCCTCCAGTATGGCTTTGGGGGCCGCGCCTGTGGCGCAAGCCGCCGATGCCGGTGACGGAAGCGTCAAGGTCCGCGTGGTCCGTGAGGTGAATGCCAACAAGACCTGGGACCGGGTGCTCGAACCTGGCATGGACCAGGTGAAGGTCAACCTCACCGATGACGCGGGGAATACGATCAGCGGGACGACCGGCGCGGACGGCACGGTCACCCTCGAGCCGGGGGCGAAGCTCAAGGGCGGCAAGTATCGCGTCCAGGTCATCAACCCCAAGCCGGGCGTGCTGTTCCCGGGGTTCGCCGCGGAGAAGGGTCTGGCGGCCGGCAGTACCGAGGAACTCGTCAGCAGCGAGGAGTTCATCAACCTCTCCGACGGCAACGACGTGGAGATGACCACGTCGTTCTGGAATCCGGCGGACTACTGCCAGAAGAACGCCGATCTGGTGACCGCCTGTATCCGTAACGACAACAAGGTCGGCACACGGGATGCTGAGCAGCGCACGCTGCTCAGCCTTCCGTACAACTCCACCGGGAACAGCACGGGTACGGAGGACTTGTCGGACCGGGCGACCACGGGTGCGCTGTACGGCATCGGCTACAGCAAGCCGAAGAAGTGGATCTTCTCGGGGGCGGTGGCCAAGCGAGCCTCCCTCTACGGTCCCGGCGGCTCTGGTGCGATCTACCTGACCGACCGGAACACCAAGCAGACCACGCAGTTCACCACGGTCCCCAACGCCGGCGACACCAAGCACGGCCCGGTTGACGACTCGGACCTCCAGGACCTGGACTTCAACCCGGCGGTGGGCAAGGAGTCGCTGGGGGATGTGGAGGTCTCCGAGGACGGCAAGGACCTGTACGTCGTCAATCTCAAAGACAAGAAGCTGTACAGGTACGACGCCACCAAGAAGACAGCCAACGCGCCGAAGGCGTCGTACCCGATCCCGGACCCGGGCTGTGCGTCCGCCTCGGACTGGCGTCCCTTCGGTCTGGGAGTCCAGGACGGCACCGTGTACGTGGGCGGTGTCTGCTCGGCCGAGTCGACCCAGAGCAGGGGCGACCTGAAGGCTGTGGTCCAGACGTTCGACCCGGGCACGGGGAAGTTCACCGGCAAGGTCATGGAGCAGAAGCTGGACTTCCCCAAGGAGACTGCCGACACCATCGCAGCCTGCCAGGGCCCTGGCTGGTTCCCGTGGTCGGACAAGCTCCGCGACACGCAGAAGCCGGGCAGCCCCGCGGGCGACGAGCGAAACTGCAGGGGAGGGGGACGCATCGCGTATCCGCAGCCGGAGCTGGCCGACGTCGTCGTGGACACCGATGGCAGTCTGATCCTGGGCTTCCGCGACCGCTTCGGTGACATGGCCGGAGTGAGCACCGGGGACGTCGGCATGCCGATGAAGCGTGAGCTTCCGGGCATGCGGTGGGCGCCCATGTCGGGTGGTGACATCAACCGGGCCTGCAAGGGGTCGGACGGCAAGTTCGTGATGGACGCCAACGGCGGCTGCAAGAGCAACTCCAACAACCCGGCGGTCAAGGAGTACTACCCCGGCGACCGGAAGACGCCCTGGCACGCGGAAGCCGCGTTCGCCGGCATCGCTCTGTCCAAGGTCGAGGAGACCATCGCCACGTCCTCCGTCGACCCGGACAACGTCACCACCTTCACCTCTGGCACCGCCTTCATCAACCGCTTCGACGGCAAGTCGATCGACGGTTACGGCAACCGGCTGACCAGCGCCTGGGGCAAGGGCGGCGGTATGGCCGACCTGGAGGTCATGTGTGACGAAGCGCCGATCCAGATCGGTAACCGGGTCTGGTACGACGTCGACAAGGACGGTATCCAGGACCCGGGCGAGAAGCCGGTCAAGGGTGCGACCGTCAACCTGTACGACGAGAAGGGCAACAAGGTCGCGTCGACGAAGACCACCGCCCGCGGTGAGTACTACTTCGACAGCCGCGAGCACGGTCTGAAGTTCAACACGAAGTACAGGATCGCGATCGACAACCCGGCGGACTACGAGAAGGGCGGCCCGCTCGACGGGTGGAGGGTCACCAAGCACGACGCCGGGACGAACGACTTCATCGACAGTGACGGCAAGGTCCCGGCCGGGGGCAAGTTCCCCGAGCACACCATCACCACTGGTGGCCCGGGCCAGGACAACCACACGTACGACTTCGGCTACAACCAGCCCAGCAAGGGCGTAGTCAAGGTCCTCAAGATCGACGGCAAGACCAAGAAGCCGCTGCCGGGTGCGGAGTTCCAGCTGTGGCGCGAGTCCAACGGGACTGCGGGTCTGCAGATGAGCGGGGCCAAGCCCGACACCAAGGTCGGCGGCCCCTGCACTACCGATGGCCAGGGCGCCTGCCAGCGCAAGGAAATGGATGCCGGCACGTACTACTGGCAGGAGACGAAGGCTCCGAAGGATGAGAAGGGCAAGCCTTACCCGCTGCCCAAGAATCCGGTGTTCGGTCCGCTGGTGCTGACCAACGACAAGGAGAAGGCGGAAGTCTCCGTCACGGTGCCGAATGTGCGTCCGACGATTGACATCGTCAAGAAAGACGAGGCGACCAACTCGGACGCCAACACCGAGGCGCAGAAGGTCGTTCTTCCGGACACCCGGGAGAAGGTGATCTACTCGATCAACACGAACAACGGCACCGAGCCGCTGATCAAGGTCCAGACCGGTGACCGGATCATCAAGGGTGACGCGAAGATCAAGGATCTGAAGTGCGACTGGCCCGATGGGACCAGTAGCACGGACCCGGCGGGCAAGAACGTGCGCTGGGAGAACACCTGGCCAGCGGACGAGAAGACCAAGCCCAAGTCCCGGTTTGCGGTGGGTGCTTCGTACAAGTGCACCATGACCCTGTACGGGCTGAAGCCGGGTGTGGTCCATGGCAACGAGTCCTCGGTCGATGCCGAGGGTGAGATCAGCGGCATCGGTGTCAAGGACAGGGACCCGTGGCACGGTGAGCCGCCGGCCGAGGCGAAGGTCCTCAAGATCGACGCCAAGACCAAGAAGCCCCTGGGCGGTGCCGAGTTCCAGCTGTGGAAGGAGACCAACGGGACTCCGGGTCTGCAGATGAGCGGGAACAAGCCCGACTCCAAGGCCGGTGCTCCGGTCACCACGGGCGCCGACGGCAGGGCCAAGGTCGGCAAGCTGGCGCTGGGTACGTACTACTGGCAGGAGACGAAGGCTCCGAAGGATGAGAAGGGCAAGCCTTACCCGCTGCCCAAGAATCCGGTGTTCGGTCCGCTGGTGCTGACCAACGACAAGGAGAAGGCGGAAGTCTCCGTCACGGTGCCGAATGTGCGTCCGACGATTGACATCGTCAAGAAAGACGAGGCGACCAACTCGGACGCCAACACCGAGGCGCAGAAGGTCGTTCTTCCGGACACCCGGGAGAAGGTGATCTACTCGGTCAACACGAACAACGGTACCGAGCCGCTGATCAGGGTCGAGGTCGGTGACCGGATCATCAAGGGTGACGCGAAGATCAAGGATCTGAAGTGCACCTGGCCTGACGGCACTTCCAGCACGGACCCGGCGGGCAAGAAGGTGCGCTGGGAGAACACCTGGCCGGTCGATGCCAAGACCAAGCCCAAGTCCCGTTTCGCGGTCGGCGCTTCCTACAAGTGCACCATGACCCTGTACGGGCTGAAGCCGGGTGTGGTCCACGGCAACGAGTCCACCGTCGACGCCGAGGGCGAGATCAGCGGCATCGGTGTCAAGGACAGGGACCCGTGGCACGGTGAGCCGCCGGCCGAGGCGAAGGTCCTCAAGATCGACGCCAAGACCAAGAAGCCCCTGGGCGGTGCCGAGTTCCAGCTGTGGAAGGAGACCAACGGGACTCCGGGTCTGCAGATGAGCGGGAACAAGCCCGACACCAAGGCCGGTGCTCCCGTCACCACGGGCGCCGACGGCAGAGCCAAGGTCGGCAAGCTGCGGCTGGGCACCTACTACTGGCAGGAGACGAAGGCTCCGAAGGATGAGAAGGGCAAGCCCTACCCGCTGCCCAAGAACCCCGTCTTCGGCCCGCTCGTCCTGACCAAGGACAACGCGAGCAAGGGTGTCACCACCACGGTGCCGAACGTGCGCCCGAAGATCGACATCGTCAAGAAGGACCAGGCGACCAACTCGGACGCCAACACCGAGGCCCAGAAGGTCGTCCTCCCGGACACCCGGGAGAAGGTGATCTACTCGGTCAACACGAACAACGGCACCGAGCCGCTGATCAAGGTCCAGACCGGTGACCGGATCATCAAGGGTGACGCGAAGATCAAGGATCTGAAGTGCGACTGGCCCGATGGGACCAGCAGCACGGACCCGGCGGGCAAGAACGTGCGCTGGGAGAACACCTGGCCGGTCGATGCCAAGACCAAGCCCAAGTCCCGTTTCGCGGTCGGTGCTTCGTACAAGTGCACCATGACCCTGTACGGGCTGAAGCCGGGTGTGGTCCACGGTGACGAGTCCTCGGTCGATGCCGAGGGTGAGATCAGCGGCATCGGCGTCAGGGACAGGGACCCCTGGCACGGCAATCCGCCGGAGAAGCCGAAGATTGTGACGGACAAGCGGGACAAGGCCACCAACTCGGCGGCCGACACGGAGCCGACCAAGGTCAAGCTGCCGGACACCCG